>JANQEZ010000274.1 GCA_028278115.1 Clostridia bacterium | reverse complement strand
TTAGAGTAAAACTTAACTTATACATGACCCAAATATGCGATGATTCTGGGCATTTTGGGGTGTGTATAAGTTGTAGTTTTACCTAAAATACCTATATAGAGATTTATGTGTATAATTATCTAAACTTACTCAGGTATAATTCACAAATCAAAGGGTCAGAGTAGTTGGTAAAAACAATTACTCTGACCTTTATCAATAGCTAAATCTTCGGGGTCACATATCTATTTATTTTCAATGATATTTCTAGATGAAATAAAGAAGTAGACAAGGAATATTCCGCATGATAAGGATAAGAATCCATACCCGCCGAAAATGTCAAACCTTGATGAAAAGAATCCAAAGCCCAGTCCAACTATGATACCTAATGCCCTCAGTCCTAAAGATTGAAAAGAATCAATTGTAGCCCTCATGGAGGAATCAATTCTATGATGCAAATATCCTGAAACTAGTGGTTCTATCAAACCAGAAAAAGCACAAAGGGCAAAAATGGCAACAAGGGCCGAGAGGTTCTTGACTAGCGACATATATAGAAAGCCTATAGTAAAAATAGAAAGTGCAGCATAAAACAAAGCTTTATAGCTAAGCTTCCTTTTCAAAATGTATGCAAAGATGCTTCCAGGCAGTCTTGAAAACATCATACTAGCCGAAACTAATCCAAAATATACTACATGAATTCCAAGTCTACTCACATGAATTTGCCAGAACTCATCAAGGAAAGTTAAGGTTGAGCCTGTAACCATTCCACTGAGTAGTACAAGGGAAACTCCACGATTTTTTCTGAAAAAGTCTATAGATGTACTCACATATCTTTTTATGGGAATAGCTTCTTCCAGAGTACTCTTAATACATGGCTCCACTAATGTTAGGGATATGGATAGGGATATAAACATACCAATAGATGATAGCCAGTAATTTAACTCAAATGGATATCTGCTTGCTAAAAGACTTCCAGATAAGGCAGCCAATATTAACGCTGAAAAATCACTGAAATTTAATCGGCCTAAGCACTTTTCAAATGATTCTTCGTTATTAGTTAAAAGCAGAGAATCATAAAGCAGAGCATTTCCAGATCCACTGCTTACAGAACAACCTATTCCTGCAAGAAATACTACAAGGGCAAAATGCCAAAAGCTTGTGGCGAATATTAATATAAGGCATTGTAAGCAGCCTAAGAAGGCATTTAAAACAATCATCTTCTTTCGACTCCATCTATCAGCAATTATGCCAGTAGGAATCTCTAGTAAAACTATGGTTACTGCATAGATAATTTCTGCATATACTACCATCTGAATAGTCATACCCCTTTGCTCCCAGAATAATCTTTCGATTACATATGCAGGAATGAGGTTATGAAAGAAACGGATGGCATAAAGCTTCCAAATATTTGACTTATAATTTATCATTTACTAAGCTCCTCTCATTTTTGATTATAGTATTAATAATCAAAATCCGGAGGACCTCGTGAACTATCTGATACTAAGGGTTAACAAGGGGATCTCGAATAAATCATAAAAACCATCTCCTTAACTAAAATTTGTTATAGTTAAATTATAACATAAAATGAATGGAATATAGGATTATGATTTACAAATGTAAAGTAATTTTTAGTAAGTTATTTAACCTGTTAAGCAGTATGGAAACCATAGGAATATTTGAATGAGATTTATTATACTAAAAAAGTAAGATGGCTAAAGGGTCAGAATAATACTTACGATATTATTGAAAATATTAATGAAATGATGAATAAAGAGGTATTATCTTATAAGCTTTAAAAGCCTATATATAGGGATTCAAGTAGAGACTTTAATTTATACATCTCCAAAACTACAATACCTATTTGGCTAATAGCTCACAGCAAAATAAAGAAAGTAAAACTTCTCGGTCACACATTTATATAAATAGTGTTTAATTTTCTTCAAAATTGTGTATTAAAAAAGAGAGGGGAAATGAGTGATGTCTATTATTTCTATTGTAGAATCAAGAGATTGCTAATAAGCTGGGCTTTACGGATAATCCAGTCTATAAGGAGCAAGGCCGCTGTTATGAATATTAGAACGTCTATGGATATTAAGGTTTTAGTCAAACGTCTATTTCTAAGTATATTAATAGCAGCTAGGTCTACGTATCTTACCACATATGCTGTAACACAACTAAGCAAAACACCAATAATAATATTTTGGAAAGAGATAATTGACATTAGTTTTAACCTCCTTTCCACAGGAAATAGATTTTATGATTTAGCCTATAGAAACAAGCTATATACCCCATGATTACCACCCCCCCTGGCTTTGTTTTTCTATGCTTAGTTTTCAACAATCACACATGTGGTAAAATTTCCCCTCTGAATTAACATTGATATGTATAAAATGGAAACAAAAATGTTAAAAGTTCAACTTGTTTTTTGATAATTTGATAAGCAATAAATCTAAGGGTATATAATAAGGAACGTAAAAAGTAAATAAAAAAAATAATTCTATTTACCTTAATGATACTATTTCAGTCCCCATAAGTCAATAGAAGATTTCAAAAATATGGTAAAATGAGTCAGATGAACTATAACAGCTTGATAAAACACTAATTAAAACAATTTAAAAGCCTCATTATCTCAATAAATTTATATTGAGATTCAGCATTAATATTTGAGCAAATTGCATAATTAATTAGAACTCTAAAAAAATTACTTCTATAATATAGCAGTAAATAAGACATATATTTTTGGATAAAAAAGTCTCGTATAAAATTAATTTTCTATATATATCCATATCAAGTTGTATACAACATCTTAATTTTAAGTATAAACTTATGATAGACTTTTATAGTGAAAATTTTCCAAAAGGTTATAGTCGAAAAGTGTCGAAAGTAGTATAATTATATATAAGGGTATAAAAAGTAAAAATTTAATTAGTTTAGGGAGGATTCATATGGAAAAAGATAAAATTAAATGGAGTATTAAGAAAAAGATTTTAATGGGTTTAATAGGTCTGAGTATCTTAATAACAATTACGCTAATGTTTATTTCCAATAATATGATTGAAAGGGCAAAGAGCCAAGTACTAGGTGAAATGGATATACAGCTAAGAAGAGACTACGATACCATGGTGAAATCCCAAGTTGAGGCTGTAGTGAGCATGCTTGAAGAGATTAACGAAAGTGTCCAGAAGAGAGAAATTACATTGACACAAGGCAAAGAATTAGGAGCTAGCTTGATTAGAGGCATAAGATATGGTGAAAATGACATTGGATATTTTTGGGTGGATACTCCAAAAGGAAAGAATATAGTTATGCTTGGAAATAAAGAGGTTGAAGGGATAAATAGAATAAATTTACAGGATGCTAAGGGGAACTATATTGTACAAGAAATAAATGCCAATGCCATGGAGCCCGGTGGAGGATATACTGACTATTGGTTTCCAAAGCCAGGAGAAACAGAAGCTTTGCCAAAAAGATCTTATAGCTTATATTTTAAGCCCTTTGACTGGGTTGTAGGTACAGGCTTGTACATAGATGATATTGACAATATAATAAATACACAAAAAGAAGAGGTATGGCAGCAAAAAAGGGAAATCTTTTTTACCATGATTATGTGGGCCAGCATTTGTTTAGTAGTTATAGCGATTATAGCATTATATATAGGTAAAAAAATATCGGACCCAATTATAAAGCTTACACAGCTTATTGATAAGACTGCAAAGTTTGATTTAGCCTATGATGATTCATTTAAAGCCCTGTTAAAAAATAAGGATGAGACAAGCTTTATGGCAAAACAGGTATATGATATGCGGGAAGCCTTAAGAAAAATAGTTGTAAATTTAAAGGAACAATCCCAAAATCTGCTTGATAACTCGAAAACCCTCTCGCTAAATACAAGTGAAACCTCTATATCAATTGATGAAGTTGCCAAAACAATAGAAGAATTAGCAGGTGGAGCAACGAGTCAGGCTTCAGAGGCCAATGAGAGCACAGTAAAATTAGAAGGCTTAAATGAAAGAATTGATGAGTTGATTAAAAGCACTAATATAATAAATGAGCATGCAAATACAACAAATGAAGCAAATAATAAATCCTTGGCTACAATGGAAGAGCTACAAAGGAATTTTAAAGCTAATAATGAGATGTCAGAACAGATTAGTAGAAATATAAACAGCCTTTCTGAAAAATCAACTTACATTGGACAAATTGTAGGGGTTATACAATCAATAGCAGAGCAGACAAATCTATTAGCATTAAATGCTGCCATAGAAGCCGCAAGAGCAGGAGATGCAGGTAAAGGTTTTGCAGTGGTTGCAGAAGAGGTTAGAAAGCTTGCAGAAGAAACTGCCAGCTCTACACAAAAAATAGAAAGCATTACTACGGAAATACAAAGAGAGATTGAAAAAGCTAATGATACAATGGCGGAAACAAAGGTTGTTGTAAAAAATGCTGATAATGCCGCAATAGAAGTTGGAAAGGTGTTTGAAGAAACCACAGAGGCCATTCGCAAAATAACAGAACAATTAGAGAGCTTGGCAAAGAATATTGATACAGTAAATCAATATAAAGAAGATGTTACATTTTCAATACAAAATATTGCATCTGTTATTCAGCAGTCCTCGGCTTCAACAGAGGAGGTATCGGCTTCAGTTGAGGAGCAATCAGCTACTATACAGGAAATAGCTGATATGGCAGAAAAACTTAAAATCATAGCAAATGACTTAGAAGACAAGATTAATATTTTTAAAGTTTAAGAGGCTTTGACATGCTAATGAGTTAGAGAAATATTACATCAGGCTTTAATGGGTTTATCAAAGGATAAAATCATTGAAGCCTGATGATTTTTATAAAAAATATAAAGACTAGTGAAATCTATGCTTTGAATAATAATTAAAATTATGATAGAGTATTTCAAAAATCATATCATTAGTTAAGTTAATGCTTAAATCATTGGCGTAGACTTTTATAAGTATCCTCTGAGCATTTAGAGGTATGCTTTCTCTATTAAGCTTATCTACATAGCTCAGAATTGAAAGCAATTTATTTTGGAAAATATCTAAATTCATAAAAAAACCTCCTTTAAATACTATGTTTACATTATTCTTAATACTATAGAATTCGTATATAAATGGTGATTTAAGGTACTTGATTTTATGGTAATTTATGGGGCATCTTCATCCTAAAATAAAATTAAATATGGATTAAAAAACTATGTAAATTTTTTTTGCTGTCACCTAAATTTGCCAATAAAAATTATGTTATCAGTATTTAATTTGGAAAAAATAATTATAGAAAAGGTTTTTTGAGTTATATTGAAATTTAATTAAAAAAAAGGTATAATAACATGGAATCGGTCACATAAGCTTGACTATTAAATGAGAACTCATATATTTCATGGCTAGTTTTTAATTCTTAGGGAGGAACCAAGATGGCTGTTACAATTAATGATATAGCTAAGGCTGCTGGAGTATCTAGAACCACAGTCTCAAGAGTTTTAAATGATTCAGGCTATGTCAAGGAAGAAACAAGGGAGAAAATCGTAAAGGCAATAAAGGAACTAAATTATACCCCCAGTGCCATAGCAAGGAGTTTATCAACAAATAAGACAAATACTGTTGGAGTCATAGTACCGGAAATAAACAATCCATTTTTTGGCGAAATAATAAAGGGCATTAGTCAGGTAGCAGATGAGCATAATTTGAATATAATTCTTTTTAACACAGACGATAATAGAGAGAAGGAATTAAAGGCTCTACAGCTCCTTAAAGGACAGAGAATCCAGGGAATAATCATTACTCCCACCTATCCTGAAGATAAATTCAATAGTGAGTATCTTAACACACTAGAAAATCTTGGTATACCCGTTGTTTTAATAGATGGGCATGTTAACTATTTCAATTTTAGCGGAGTATTTATTGATCATATAAAGGGGGCCTTTGAAGGCACCTGGGCATTTATAGAAGAAGGTCATAAAAAAATAGCAATAATAACTGGAGATATGGACTCAAGACCAGCACGAGATAGATTGACAGGATATAAGAAAGCTTTGGTTATGAATGATATTTCCATTGAAGAGAAATATATTTTTTATGGTGATTATAGTCATGAAAGTGCATACGAAGCCACGAAAAAAATACTAAAGATGGACGATAGACCTACAGCTATCTTTGTGATGAGTAATATGATGATACTTGGATGTATGAAGGCATTATATGAAGAAGGTATTAGAGTTCCAGAAGATATGGCTATTATGGGTTTTGATAAAATTGATTCCCTTAATATTATTGGCATGAATATTAGTTTCATAAATGCTCCCACCATAGAAATGGGAAGAACAGGCATGGAATTATTAATAGATAACTTAAACAATAAATCAAATAAAAAAGAAATAAAAAGAATTACTCTTTTACCGGAGCTTGTTTTAAAGGGGTCAGAAAAACAAATGTGAATAAGTATATTCACATTCAGATTGTTGACAAAGTCAACAAGATGACAGGCTTTTGAGAAATTCGGGTTTGTCAAAAGCCTGAAATGTGAATAAGTATATTCACATCTAAAATCAAAATCTATGGAACCGTTTACACATTAGGTTTCAATAATTACATATAAATAATTAAAGGAGATGATATACATGAAGCTAGAAAAATACATTGACCACACATTATTAAAGCCCCAGGCAACTGAAGATCAGGTTAAGAAAATATGTCATGAAGCTAAGGAATATGGGTTTGCTTCAGTTTGTGTTAATGCTTATCATACTTCACTAGTAAGAAAAGAATTAGAAGGTACACAAGTAAAAACATGTGTAGTTGTTGGATTTCCATTAGGGGCAACAACAAAGGAAGTAAAGGCATTTGAAACTAAGAATGCAATCGAAAATGGTGCACAGGAAATTGATATGGTGATTAACCTTGGGGCATTAAAATCCAAGAAATACGATGATGTTAAGGCAGATATTAAGGGCGTTGTAGATGCTGCTAAGGGTAAGGCATTAGTTAAGGTTATATTAGAAACTTGTCTTTTAAATGATGAAGAAAAGGTAAGAGCCTGTGAGATATCTAAAGAAGCTGGAGCAGATTTTGTAAAAACCTCTACAGGCTTTTCTACAGGTGGAGCAACAACCCATGACATTAAACTAATGAGGGAAACTGTAGGGTCTGAAATGGGAGTTAAGGCTTCAGGGGGTGTAAGAACCAAAGAGGACGCTGAGGCTGTTATTGCAGCTGGAGCAAATAGAATAGGTGCAAGTGCTTCAGTTGCAATTGCTAAGGGAACTAAGGACTCAAGCTCTGGATATTAATAGATATAATTAATTTTAAATGTAAAGTAAAAAATACAAATAGGAGGGTCCTATGGATAAAAAACTGCTTATTAAAAAAGCTCTTGAGGCCAAAGAAAAGGCCTATGCTCCATATTCAAAATTTCGTGTTGGAGCTGCGATTTTAACGAGGACTGGCAAAATTTATACAGGTTGTAATATAGAAAATGCATCGTATACTCCGACTATTTGTGCAGAAAGAACAGCAATAGCTAAGGCAGTTTCCGAAGGGGAAAGAGATATTGTAGCCATTGCAGTCACAGGTGATTCTAAGTGGACTTATCCATGTGGGGTTTGTAGACAGGTAATAAGAGAATTTGGAAAAGACGCCATTGTGATTATTGTCAATACAGAGGATGAATATAAAGAATATAAGCTTAGTGAATTATTACCCCATAGCTTTGGTCCAGAGGATTTAAATAATTAGACTGCATGAGGTGAAAAGAATGAGAATGTACGATATAATAATGAAAAAAAGAAACGGTGAAGAACTTACTACTGAAGAGATCAACTTCTTCGTAGAGGAATATACTAAAGGTCGTATTCCAGATTATCAAGTATCTGCACTTATGATGGCAATATATTTTCAAAAGATGAATAAAAGAGAAACAGCAGAGCTTACTAAGGCAATGGTAGAAAGTGGAGAAGTAGTTGACCTGTCAGGGATTGAAGGTATAAAGGTTGACAAGCACAGTACCGGCGGTGTTGGTGATACTACTACTCTAAACCTAATAAAACTCAAACTTAACTTACCTCATGATTTAAAAACTAATTATATCCAATGGTCTTTAAACCTCTATAACAAAGCTAAAACCAACTTTAGAGATTGGTTGATTCAGATATCTAAACCATACAGAAAAGAAAATAGAAAAACAAACCTCAACCTCAAAATGATTACTGAGAGAACTGGCTTAAGTTATTTTAGTATAAAAAGTTATTTATATCAAGATTCCTTGCCAAATATAGATACGCTAAAACAAATAGCAAAATCTTTTAACTCAAATATAAAATCATTCTTTGAATATGCTGAAATAGATATTGATGAAAAAACATTCCAGCTAATAATTGGCCAAGTTGAAAGATGGAAAAGAAAGGATTACAAGTTACAGCAAGTGGAGGTAATTTAATATGAGAATGATTGATATTATTCAAAAGAAGAAAAGTGGAGAAGCTCTTACTACAGATGAAATTAACTTTATGATAGAAAGCTATACAAAAGGAGAAATACCAGATTATCAGATGTCAGCCTTTCTTATGGCAGTATATTTTCAGAACATGAATAAACAAGAGACTGCTGATTTAACAATGGCAATGGTAAACTCAGGAGACAGAATTAATCTATCAGCTATTAAAGGAATAAAGGTTGATAAACATTCCACTGGTGGCGTAGGAGATAAGATTAGTTTAATTGTTGTTCCGTTAGTAGCTTCTGTTGGTATTCCTGTTGCAAAAATGAGTGGTAGGGGATTAGGGCATACAGGTGGAACTATTGATAAATTAGAGTCTATAGATGGTTTCAAAACAGAATTGACTAGTAGCGAATTTATAAATAATGTTAATACATATAAAATGGCTATAGTAGGTCAATCGGCAAACTTGACTCCAGCCGATAAAAAATTATATGCTTTGAGGGATGTAACTTCTACAGTAAATAGTATACCTTTAATAGCAAGTTCAATAATGAGCAAAAAAATTGCTTCGGGAGCAGATGCAATAGTGTTAGATGTAAAAGTTGGGTCTGGTGCATTTATGAAATCAATAGATGAAGCCAGAGAGCTAGCAAGAACTATGGTTGATATAGGTAAGTCTTTAAATAGAAAAACCGTAGCAGTTATTTCTAATATGAATCAGCCTTTAGGACACGAAGTTGGAAATGCTAATGAAATAAGAGAAGCCATAGAAGTACTAAGTGATAAAGGCTCTAAGGATGAAACAACCGTGGCTTTAACAATTGCTTCATATATGACAGTTCTTGGAGGAGCTTTCTCAGATTTTGATATAGCCTATAAAGAATTGGAGCAAATAATTAAGTCTGGTAAGGCTATTGATAAGTTAAAAGAGTTAGTTAAAATACAAGGTGGTAATCCAGAGTTGATTGATAACCCAGATAATCTACCTCAAGCAAAATATCATATAGAGGTTAAAGCTTCAAAGGATGGATATGTAGAATCTATTAATGCAGAGCAAATAGGTGTTACAGCTATGTTGCTTGGTGCTGGTAGAAAAACAAAAGAAGATGATATAGATTTTTCTGCTGGTGTGACAATGGTTAAGAAGGTGGGAGATAAGGTTGCAGTGAATGATACGATATGTATTTTACATACCAACAAAGAATCTCATAATGAAGCCATAGAGGTAGCATTGAAAGCATTTAAAATAAGTAAGAGCAAACCAAAACAGATTGTTTATATATATGATGTAGTTCAATAAATTGATAAAAAGTATGATTATATTGCGACAGTCAGCTACAGCTTCAAAAGGCGATACCTAAAGAATATTGGAGTTTGTCACATCATTTATTAATATGGCATGGGAGAAGAATATGTAAAGCTAGAAAACCTAATTGTGTTGAATATACGATAAAGTATGAATGTAAATATTATGGCAGCATATTCCAATGAATTATATTTATGTATTTTATTGGTATGATTCAAGGCATAAACTGAAAAATTTTATTCAAGCTTTGATTGTAAATATACATTATTTGAGAGGTGGAATATGGAGCTTTTTCTAGAGGGAGTACCAATGAGAGAAAGAGAATATATAAAAAAATGTATTAAAAAAATGATTGAAGAGATATTTGAGGATGCAAATGTAAACATTAGAGAAATCAATGTACCTCTTGATTTCAGAGCTGTTGTAAATTCAAAACATAAGAGGAAATTTCCGCAACAAGAATATATATCTAAAAATAGTAATACAACAATAGCAAAAAGTTTTAAATTAGATGACAATTATGTAGAAATTATTTTAAATAAAAATATCTACTATCAAAATCAACAAAAGTTTTTTTCAACGATGTATCACGAATTAATACATTCAAAATTTTATAGAGATACAAAAGAACTTGGGTTCTTGAATATTAACATAGAAGATGTTTATGAAAGCAAACAGGATTTGATAAAGGTATTTAGCTTTATTATTATTGATGAATATAATGCTTATAAAGAGACTTTTATTAAATATCCTGAAATATTGAATTCATATAGTCATTATTTTAAAAATATGGATTCCTTTATACTATGCCTAGAATGCTATAACTATGATTTATTTGACGATGCAGTCGATTATATGAATAAAATGAAATCATATTTATGTATCCCATTAGCAATTATTGAAGCAGTATCCTTCAAAGGAGGTCTTGATAACAAAAAAATCTTTGCTGAATATATGCCATGTACATATATAGATAGATTGATAGAAGAATTGTATCAGTTATTACAAATGTTTAAAAATGGGATACCAAATGAAGAACAATTTGAATCAATGAAAGAGTATATTCTTCAAATATTTAATTTGGTTAATTGGGAATAAATATAAAATAATACATTACAGTAAGGAGGGTAATGAAATAAATTTATTATATGGATTCATTAAAGTGGATATTAAGGTATTTTAAAGAACATCTATCAATAAATGATAGGTGTTCTTTTGGGATTATATGAGGAGATATGATTAAAAGCAAGTCGCTAGATATTATTGGTCATAGTTAGTTATGAATTTCAATTTTCGATAAAGATAACAACAAATTATAAGCTACGACACTTAAAAACATTGTATTGTAAGATAAATAAGATTGTCCATTGGAGTACATATTCAGTGAAATAATTTCTTAAAAAATAAATTAGAGAAAGTCGAAACTATCCTAAATTTGTCAAATTGTGATAAAATAGAATTAAAAGTAATTTACAAGGATGTGATGTGCTTATGGTAGAAAGAAGAATAATAAATATAGCTGAACTAATTATTAATCCAACAAATGCAAGATTTGTTATTCCTCTTGTGGATGAAGATGAAAAACTTGTAATAGAAGCATTATGTAATGATAAAGATAATCACATAGATAGATTACTAGCTGATATTGCAGAAAATAATTTGAACTTCAATGAGCTTCCAATTATCATGCCTTCTGAGGTATATGATGGAAAATATGAAATTATGGATGGGAATAGAAGGCTAACATGTGTGAAGTTATTGTTACAATATAGAGACAAATTGGACAAGTTTAATATACCTAAAGCTGTTATTAATGCAATTAAAAGAGTAAAAACTATAAATGTCTTACCTGATATTGAATGTGTTTATTCAGACGATGATGTGTATGTGAACGATTTATTAGAAAAATTACATACACATAAAACAGGTATCAGTACAGTTCATTGGAAGCCTACAGCTCAAGAAAGACATAATTATAAAAAAGGAGCAATAACAAAAGTTAATGCCTTGATTAGATTTCTTGAAACTTCTAAATACAGTAATGAAAGAATCATAAACAATCTTAGTAAAGATAAGTGGGTAAGTAATTTTGGACGTTTTGTTAATAATAACAAAACAATGCGTTATTATTTTGGATTTGAGTTCAGTAAAGATTTAAGAGAAATTAATATGTATATTCATGAGCAAGAAATTGTAAAAGGTTTAGGACAATTACTCCAAGATTCAATAGTAAATAAATCTAGAGGATTTGCACAACGAGAAGAAGAAAGAAATGAATATTTAGATAATTTTGCACACCAAAAAATTGTTGATAGATCAAGAATCAATGATCCAGTTTTAGTTTTTCACATAGAGGATGGTCATATTAGTGCAACAACACTAACTCCATTACCTAACAATAAAGATAAAAAAAGTCAAGGAAGTGATGAAAAATCTCCAAAACCAGATGAAAAAGCTTCAAAATCAGTTAGTAAAGAAGACGAGAAGCCTAGTAATCCAAATGATAAAACCGTAAATCTTGATAAAGAGAAAAAAGATCCTCCCAAGCCTAATTTTGGAGGTGAAGGGAAAAAATCAAAAGGTGGATTCAATAAAAATAGAACAACTGAGGCACGTGCTACTTTAATACCTAAAAATATTGATTATAAAGTTACTGATCAGAGAACCATTGATTTACTTGATGAATTGCAAAACACTTATGTTAGAGGACATAGAAATTTGATTGCAATAGGATTTAGATCATTTATTGAGTTTTCTGTTACTGTTTTTATTGAAAGAAAATCGAAGAGTTATAATATTAATGGAAAGAATTTGCTTGACAAGATTAGACATACGGTTAGTAAGCTAGAGAGTATATATGGGCAAAAACATTTAAAGCAAATTATACCAAAGATATATCAGCTATTGAATACTAAAAAAGATAATACTTCAGAATTTGGTGATATAGCAATGTTTAATTTATATGTCCACCATCATAAATTTCATCCAAAAGAAAACGACCTTAAAGTAATTTATAATAATTATGAGCCATATATCAAGCTACTATGGGATGAGGTAAATAAGTAAATATTAGTTATTGTTTGACAGTTTCGCGGGGTTCATGGTATAGTTAGATGAACCCTTTTTTATTGGAGGTATTATATATGGACGTACTATTAGTAGAGCCTAGTTATAGCAACAAGTACCCACCTATGGGATTGATGAAGATTAGCAGATACCATAAAGAGCGTGGAGATTATGTTTACTTTTATAAAGGTAAATATCATGTATCTAACATATGGGATAGAATTTACATAACAACTCTTTTTACATTTGATTATGATTTAGTAATTGAGACAATTAAATTTTACTATGATAAGGTGAAAAGTCTTGATGATATATATGTTGGTGGCATAGCTGCTTCAATTTTAACTGATAAGTTTAAAATGGATTTAGGACTAAAAAATATAATGAGTGGAACGTTAACAAACTCGTCAATACTGGGATTTGACGATGGAGTAAATATTGATGAGTTACCATTAGATTATGATATACTTGATGATACCATATATAAGTATAAAGCTGGTGATAACTTTTATGGATATACAACACGAGGATGTATAAATAAGTGTAAATTCTGTGCTGTACCTAAAATTGAGGGGAGCTTGGATTACTCAAACAATATAAAAACTCAGGTACAAGCAATTAGGGAAAAATTTGGAGATAAAAGAAATATACTGCTATTAGATAATAATATATTGGGTTTAAAGTACTCTGATCTAAGAAAAGTCATTTATGACTTGGTAGATCTAGGATTTGTTAGAGATAAAACATATGTCAAAGAGAACCCTTTTGTTAAGCTAATTAGAGAATACGAACGTAAAGCAGATAACCAATCAAAATTATCGAATACAGTATCAAAATTGAAAGAATATCTTGAAAAATTAGTAGATAAGAGAATTTCAAAAAGAAATAGGGAGAAACTTGTAGTTATTCTTAGGAACATTAATGAAAAAAACTCATCATTCATTGAAGGTGTATATGAAAATTATGACGAACTATTGGAGATTGCAAGTATATATTATGACAAAAAAGTTTATAATAGGTATGTTGATTTTAATCAGGGAATGGATGCCAGAGAATTAACAGAAGAAAAAATGCAATTATTGTCATTGTTACCGATAAAACCTTTTAGATTAGCATTTGATAATCTATCGATTAGGAATGAATATGAAAATGCTATAAAATTAGCGGCAAAATATGGTGTAAAAAATTTTTCAAATTACCTTCTATATAATTTTACAGATCATCCAGACGAGCTATATGAGAGATTAAAAATTAACATAAATTTAGCTAAAGAACTAAAGATATCGGTATATTCGTTTCCAATGATGTATGCACCCGTTAATCAAACAGATAGAGTTTATTTAGGTGAAAAATGGAACTATCATTACTATAAAAATATTAGAAGTATTCTTAATGTTACAAAGGGTGTAGTTGCTAAAGAGGAAGATTTTTTTGAAAAGGCATTTGGTAAGGATGTAGATGAGTATAATAAAATTTTAACGTTACCTAGAGAGTTCCTAGTATACAGATACTATTTTGAAGATACTGGTCTAACTAGGATGTGGGAAATTGAATATTATAGGTTAAAGGAAATGAGAAAACTAGATATTTTACTGTCACTTCTATCAAATAATATAAGGGAAAGTGAAGATCCTGATATTAATAGGATTATGATATATTATAAAATTACTTATAATAGTTTAAAAAAGAAATATCGTAATATTATACCTAAAGCTAAAGAGATTTTGGAAACTAGATTTGGACTTAAAGTAAAATAGCATTTTTATCATTTAATAATGAAATAGTGAGCTTATATGAGTTTTGCATGTGAAGATTCTAGTTAACATAACTAAATATACTTAAAAGCTCTTAACGGATTTATGACTAAAGTTATGATAGAGTTTATACTCTATCTTTTTTGGATTTTGCACAAAGATATATTTGTGTTAATATTTATGGTATGAGGGTGAGGTATAAAAGTAATTGTAAAGCCAATCTAAGTTATCACATGGTTTGATGAAAAAGGGTAGTCAACACTAATTAAGCTGTGTTTAATTCATAGGGAAAACATTCAAGTGGTAAAAGTAAATTATCTTGTACAAGATAAAAAAGTTAGTTAGAAGTCACATGCATGTTTTTGACTGGTTATCTGGGTCTGGCAATAAAGTAAAAAGGTATCAATTGAAGTACTCACTGGATACCTGCAAGTGGATACCTCTTAAAATGTAAAAGGATAAATAAAAACAAAAGAAACTAGGTTGCCTAGTTTTTCATAGTTTTTGTAAAAAGTTGAAGGTAAAAGGATAATTATGTAGAATAATATGCAATTATAGGTATAAAATTCATAGTTATATAAAGTGTTAAGAATACTGCAAGAGTATCGTGACACAGGATAGAGGAATAGTATATGTATGTTAAGGTTATTTAATAGTTAGCTGAGAGCGGTTATTTGTTACGGTATTTTACAAGGAGTGATATCAATGTGTTTATCTAGATTAGTTGATGATGTATTTGTACTAACAGGTTATCCAAAATACACTTATGTTGAAAGAGATAAGATAGATATGTCGATGGAAGCCGCATTACATGACAAAGGTACTCATATATATATAGTTGGTGAGTCAAAGTTTGGTAAATCAAGTTTGTGGCAAAAACATTTAAAATCAGGTCAATATATAGAGCCGATTAGAATTAATAGAGAGACTAACATTCAATCCCTTTATAATGATATCTTGAATCGAGCTCAATCATTTATTTTAGTCAATACATCAGAAAATGAAACAAAGAGTGAAACAATTAAAGTAAAGCATAAAACTGGTATTCCTAACCTCCTTGAATCGCAATTAGAACGTGAGTTGACTGAAAGTGAGGATAAGAATAGAGTTCATGAGAGAGTTGGAAAAGTATGTTATAACATTAATATGTTAATTGATTGTTTGAGAGACTATAAACCCAGGATAATTTTGGAAGATTTTCATTTTGCATCAGATGAGTTTGTTAAACAATTTGCTGATGATTTAAAATCTCTATCCGATGAAAAAATTCAAATAATAATTGTTGGTGTAGAAAACAAGATACCCGTGTTATTCAACGAAAGACCAGACTTACAGGAAAGAATATTGACAATTGAGGTAGGTCATTTTGAAGACAAATATCTTGAAGAGATTATTGAAAAGGGTTCAGATCAATTAAACTTTGAAGTTGATGACATAATTTTGAAATTTATAATTAAAGAGTCTGGTAATAAAGCGTATATTACTCAAAATATATGCAAACACTTATGTATGGTTGAAAATATTAAAGATAGATGTATTAAAAGGTTTACCTTAGAAAATATGAATAGTGCACAGCAAGCATGTGAGCTAGTAGCTTTTAAAAATAAGCCACAGTATGAAAAAGTAGTACATGTTATAGGAACCAAACAACATGGAAATAGTACATATGACACTTATAAATGGATATTAAAATACTTAGTAAATAATAAGGTCAATAAATTAGGAGTAAAATTAAATGAATTGCATAATGGAATTAAAGCTCTTGGAAATATGGATATTCCACAAACGTCAATTTATGCATGTGTGCCTAGATTACCTAAATTATTAGATAAAGATAAATTGAAGCAAGTTTTTAAATATGAAAATAAAACATTATTTGTTGATGATAGTTTTCAATTTTTCTTAAGGTGGTCTCCTAATATAGTTGGAATTTATATAGATAATTTAAAAGCATAGACTTTTGATAGTTATTTGCTTACCCATTAAGTAAGGTACAGTGTGAAGATAGAAAAGACAGGGGGAACCCCTGTCTTAGTTTGTTTTTACTAACAAAGCAACAGCCATATCAACTATCAAGTCAAGAGCCCCATCCTCAATAGAAATCTCATACTTATCTAACAATCTTCTAGATAGCTGATACACAGCCTCATCATGTTTTTCTATTGAATGAAGTGCAAGAGCTTCAAGCTCCCTAACAATTTCTAGGGCTTCATTAGCAATTTGCTTTAGCTTATCTTCCCTCAAAGCATACCCCAGCACCATTAAACCTAGTTTTACCTCATTGTAGTATGCTAATTTCTTTTTCTTCATAAAAGGGTCAACATACTTAACAAAAAGAAATAAGCCAATGACTACCAGAACAGCAACAAGAATATCATTATTTAATATTGAAAGCTTACCATTAAATATCATATGATGACCTCCTATTTAATTAATCCAAAATACTTAAATGCACGATAAAGAACAGTCATTACTTCCGCTCTACTCATTGGATTGTCTGGTCTGAAATTGCCTTGACTATCTCCGTTGATAATACCTTTTTCACCAAAGTATTGAGCAATATTTTTAGACCAGTGATTAGCAATATCTTTAAACATATATTTTTTTATATCTCCCTTAACATATCTAGCTGATATATAGCCAAACTTTCCATAATAATTGATTCTATACCAATCATTAATTTCTCCAGTCACTTCAACCTCATCATTATAAACAACAGTTCCTATAATGCTCCCATTAACTGGTTTATTTCTGACATTAAGGACAGAAGCAGTTACTTTGACTTTTCCATAAACATCACTTATGCTCACTGTGTTCATTCCTTTCTTTTGGTCGATTTTTTGCTTAACTAATTCTTTAAAACTGTCCCAAGCCTTAGAATCATCAACATATGGCTTTGGACATAATTTTCCAGTAATATCATAGTGCCTAACTAACATATCCATAGGAATATTATGTCTTATCATAATATCTGCTGAGAGCTCTGCTGTTCGCTGGATAGTTTTGTTCCAGCTTCCATCTTGATTAACACACATTTCTATACCAATGGTATAGCCATTAGGGTAACAGCTTCCTCGGCTAGTTGTAAAACGTGATTTTGCAAAGCTCGTATACCTACTACTTCCAACGTGATATGCTATTTCACTTTCTGGAATACACATTTGGATACTATCATGGTCTACAATATAGTGAGCACTACCATATCTAAACTTTCTATCTATTCCCTTTTCCTCATATCGTCCATTATCTCTTTCATAAGCTCTACCAAAATAACGAGCGTTGGCAATATCATTAGCTCCCCTAGAATAGTTAGCTGTGTAGTGAATAACCAACGCTTTAATTTTATATAATTTCTTTCCATTTCTATTAGGGTGAGAAGTTGGAATCATATATTGTTTTGAAACTGAATAGCTCATAAAATCACCTTCCTAAAGTTAAATTGATGAGTTAGTATCTTTTGTAGTGTTCTGATAATACCTATCTGGCTTTAAATAGCTGATCCCCTTTCTAACTATAAATAGTGAACCTAGTATGCTAGTAAAGTAAACCATATCTGTATTAACTATATTTGTAGTGAGATACTTATAGATAACAGATAAACTAGCTAAAATAAAAAGAAACCCAGTAGCAAGCTTCTCGAAATCTTTTTCTGAAAATCCATCATTATCATTCAGAAATGTTTTAGTTTTGTTCATTACAATCCTCCCTTAGTTACCATACTAATAAGTGCACCAATAATTAGAGCAACAATAGCCCAGAGCTCTTTTCTATCAAGTAATTTAATTTCCGAGTGCTTATTAACAGCATTATTTGTAAGTTTGATTATATTGCTCATAAGAGCTTCAAGGTGTTTAGATTGCTCTCTGTTTATATCAAGTACAATAGCCTTAAGGTCTGCTTGGCTCTTACCAATATTCATTAACTGATATTTTAGTTCGTGAGTAATATCTTCCAGCTTTCTAATTCGCAGTTCGTGATCTCTGAGAGTTTCTTTAAACTCTCGGTGAAGGATTTCATCTTTTTCACCCATTTCCAACACTCCTATCTCTTGTATGGTATAAATAAATTGCCTGGATTTCTATTCACATAATGAATCCAAACAGAATCATTAACATTAAAAGTTATATCTGGATTGGCTGGGATTGAAGGAGTGACATAGGAGCTACCATTAATATACACATTAAGGGTGTCATCTACATTAATACTCTCAACCTTTCCAAAGTGCCATTCATGCGTAAAGAAACCCTTTTTATAGAGAAGGTTATTGACTATATTCTGAATAACTCTTATAAAATTATCTTGCTTCATCTACACCAACCCCTCATTAATTTTGACAGCTTCGGCAGTAACTAGTTTAGGTTTGATTGGTATGGTAAATTGCTTAAGCTGATAGTTTCCTATACACCCATTTGCTTTATCTATAACCTCAATAACGTCATTTGCTTCGTGAAGATAGTTGGGGGCTAGGTCTATCGAAACTTTTTCCGAATAGCGTAATCTTCTTTTAAGCTCAAACATTGCTCTACTATTGCATTGACTTTGACTATCTATGTTTGAGTCTGGATTTCCATTGTTCCACGCAAAGAATCTATCACCAATCTTCTGAATAGAATAGGAGTGTCCGTCCCATTCTGGAAGCGTATCATCAATAACTAGCTCACTTCTAAATTCTGCTGTCTGTGATGAACCACCTAAAACCAAGATGTGATTAAATAGTTCAGCATCATCTAGCTTTCTTATACTACCAGCATATAAGGTTTTATCTTCAACCTTATAAGTCCAACATGGGGCTTCAAGCAAAGGGTCTTTGTATTTTTCAAACCGTAAGTATCCGTTCACATCAAAGTAAACATCAAAAAAGAACTCACCGTAGGCATGGGCCTTTCCAGCTAAATCTTTAATGGCATTACCCCTGTTTTGACCAATCTGATAAGTTAGGTCATAGGGTAGGGTAATAGATGTATCTTCCAGAATCATTTTTTTAATACCAGCATTTTCAGCTATTATCTTTATAGCTTCTTTGATATTTGTATCTTTATTAATAGTTATTTCGTGGGTAAACCTTCCAAAGTTTCCAGTTAGGAGATACCATTTATCTTGACCACTTATGGTCACGGTGTTTTCCTTTGGCCTATGTGTTGCTTCTGGCTGTGTGACAATAAAAACACCTTGAGGAATATACTCTACTCCCAAAGGTGTTTTAATGCCAATATATAGCTTGATTTTTTTGTTATCTATCCATATTAAACCGTTTTCTACCCATGTAAATCTTCCATCAGTATTATCCAGAGTAAGAGTAAACATTCTTCTTATATCTCTGTTGGTATCAACGGAAATATCACCAATTGAATTAGAGCTAACATGATGTGTTATTACATCAATAATTTTTTCATATTTATCTAGCAGCTCTAACTTAAGATATATTTCTGAGATAGGGGAGGTTAGGGCTTCTCTTATACTCTCTGTAGTGTTAATCATTGTATTCTTCCACCTCCACCCAACTAACAGTAATTCGTGACAGTCTGAAAGGTTTCTGTAATACAGTCTCAGCAGGAGAAGAAACATCCACTAAAAAACTTCTACCTAGCCCATCTTTAAGAAGTAGCGTTTTATGCTGTTTTAGCATATTGTCTAGCTTTTGATATTGCTCAACTACGCTATCACCTTCTGGAATAAATAAACTAGATAAAGTTCCTTTTCTAGCTCGTTTCTGTCCATACCTAATCAGTGGATATTTTCCAAAGGTTGTTAGTTCAGTCCTATCTTCATCAGTTTCGATATTTATATCATCAAGGTTGTAGAAGAACTGAAAATTAAAATCTTCTGGACTGTGGGGGTCTACAAGCCACCAGCCCTCAAATTCAGCTTTAGCATTTATTGTGGTAATAATTCCTTCAATTCCTGTCTCATCATAGGGAACTACCATATATTCATAATCTACTCCAGCAGTAGCAGAATAATCATCATAAATAATTTGAGTAGGCTCTGGAGTAAAGGGAAACTCCTTAAGAACTGTAAATATTTGATTATTAACCTTTCTTCTTTTGACCCTTAATCCAGTTATGCTATTTTCTCTCATTTGAATATTTCCTGCTTCTAAATCACCATTGAATGTAGTGAGAAGTACAGTACCACTTGTCCAATTTTCCCTAACTGTACTATTGTTAGAGATATTTTGCACATGAAACTCATCGGCAACAATATTCTTTAGTTCCATAAAGCAAGCATTTACTAAGGGTGAGAAGGATGAAAAAACTGTAGTTCCAATTATTTCATACCCTATAATCATAATATTATCACCTTCCATAAAAAATAAAAAAGAATATGAAAAAACACTCTATCTAACTATTTACTATCTTTTCAATCCTTATCTTAGCTCCTTCTTTAACAATATTAAATTTTTTCTTAGGTGGTTTTGATTTGTCTTTATTTTTTATAGCAATTATCTCTTGAAGCCTTTCATCAAATGTCTTAGCCATTTATGATTTCACCTCCAGATATTCTTACCAAACCTGTAATATTGGAGACATTTTTTTCTTTAAACATAATTTTTTTTATTGAATCTAGGCTACTTGTTCTTATTAGCACATCTAAAACTCCACCATCTGGATTTATCGCTATAGAGTCATTAAAGCTGTCAATACCCATCAATATTGGGTTGTGTATTTCAATAACTTGACCCTTATAATCTTCCTTATAAAGAACACCAGTAATTTCATGTTGACCTTTACTGACTTCATTCACTGACAGACTTACCACTAGCTTAAATTCAGCTCCTATGCAATATTCAATTTTACTTTTATCATGTTTTTCTATTTTATAAACCAAACCATTTCTAATTTCTTCTGATATATCCATACAAAAACCTCCTCAATAGCTTATTCCATAAAAAATATACTCCTAGTAGAAAACTCTGTAATAGGGCCAGAAATGTCTGTATCTCTTATTTCCAGTTTGAAACTAGACTTAAAAGGTATATTAGCCTTCCAAGTAAAGCCATAATAGTCTCCAATAGTGTCATATAGAGCTGCGATAACTCCTTCCTCAAGCTCTGTCCAATTATCCTCAGCAGTAGTGCCAAATTTCTTAACAAACAAGTACCTCATAAAAGGGGAGGTTGAGTTTAAATACATAAAAGGGGACTTATAGTCCCTTATAACGTCGTCAATATCACCAGAAATCCACGTTTGACCATCAATAGTTATTCTAATTTCTCCACGCTGATCTGTATCATATTGACCAATTATGAACAATCTATGAAGTATACCAGCACCAGATACATTTATTAAGGTTTTCCAAGTATCTGTATTGTCACTTATATAGCCAGAGATCATCTTCGCTGATAAAGCCATATAACCATCTCCTTTATCTATAATAAACTTCCATAAATCATATTATCTATTAAATTAGTTTGATTACCTTCTACTTTCCCCATCAATATCCATCCCGACCAAAAATTTAAGAATGAAGTTCTCCAGTAGATACCCGCATTAGGGTCTGTATTATCAGCATAGGGGATAATTATTTGAGCTCCAGAACCATCCCCACCTTGATGTTGCAATACTATAACGTGCCACCAGTCAGTAAACTTTTGAGCACCATCATGGTCAAGCAGTCCATCCCCCAAGTTTGTATACATACCACCTTTCAATTGAGTGCTTTGAAAGCTACTTGAACTTAATTGTGTCATTTCTGGTATTAATTGACGCTCCAATCCATCTATAGTGTCCGCATCTAGCCCAGAACCAGACCCATCAACAGTCTTGATTTTATTTAGTACATCTGTAGCATTGTAATTGCTGGAATCTAGCTTATTATTCCAGGCTATTTTTTCTGCATCAGCTACGAATCTACGGTTGCTATCCTCGGTAATCATAGAAGCAGGGTGTGTAGCAGAATGAGAATAATTAGTAGCATTATCTGCAATATTAGTAAGTTTGTTTCTTTCTGCAATTGTCATCATAACTTTATTAACGGTATCTTGCAAGTTATCGGCTGTAGTTGGAATCCCGGTTTTAACTTCATTAAGTGCATTTACAAGAGACGTTTGATTAGTTGTTGTTAAGTCACCCATTACTCCAATATCATTTCTTAATTGTCCGGCATCAGTGCCATCTAAATAGCTAATTACATTTTGTTTTTTATTTTCAATATCAATCAAAGCTTGATCTTTAGTGGATTGAACTGTATTTATAGCATCAGTTTGAGCAGTATCAATTTCAACTTTCTTAGTGTTAATATGTCCCTCAACATTATCTCTAAAGAATATCTCAAGGTTAGTAATACAGTCTTGAAGCTTGTTGAAATCTTCTGGAGTAAATATTTTATCTCTCAACTGTATAGTTAAGTTTTCCAGTTCAGTTTGTTCCACAGTAGTTAAAACAGATTTTAATTTAAGCTCTTGAAATCTCTTGACATTATCGACATCACTTGATTGAATATCATAATGCTCAATAAAAGTATCAATATCTGTAGGAAAGACTGATCTATTAGCCAACCTAAATCACCTCACTTGTTAAATTTAAATTTTTACCTATTTGCTCTAAACATAAAAATATTTTATCTGTGGCTGTAAATGGGAGGAGGGTGTTGGTAGCAACATGAATTGTAATTCCAGCAATATTTTTAAAGGCATGAAATTTATTATCATAAAATCTAATAACTATAGTTCCGTTAGTGCCAGCAACTTCAATTAAATCAACATTTGTGCTTGGATTTTCAAACCATAGTCTCAAACTAAAATTACCATTTAAGGTAAAACCCTCATCAAAAAAAACAGAACCTTGTGTAACATCTAATTTGTTGTTTTGAACATCATATAAAGTAATTCCTGTAGTCTCTCCAACTATTCTAACAGTTGTCCACTCAAGTCTTACATATGGCTTATCTGTAAAGGATTGAGCACCAAGATTAAACTTAACCTGTGGGGGGATATAGTCTGCTATTAAGGGAATAGCTCCAGAACTACCTAGCACATCTAAATCTGATATAGCAACACACTCAAATTTATAAGTAGCATTGTCATTTAACTTGTAGGCAAAGGTATAGATTAGATTGCTGTTATAAATGTAATTGCTTTGTTCAAGAATATTATCAAACTCATCATATAAAATGAATTTATAACATTTAAGCCCCACACCTTCGCTTTGACTGTATGTTGCTGAAATAGTAGCAACTTGGTTTCTAATGAAGCCATCATTAGGGATAGTAACAGTTGGCTTACTGCTACATCTAAACACCTTATAATCAGATACAACACTAGCATCTACATTGTTAAAGACTTTAATAGTAAAGCGATATTCTACACCATCCGTTAATGTGTTGACAGGAATAGTGTATTTTGGAGTGTAAGAGCTTATTTTAGTTGAGTTAAAAACCTGTGTTCCATCTGAATTTTTTTCTATATTGATTTCAAAGGCCATCATAGTATCGCCATTATTGGCCCAAGTTACTTCTATAGGGGCTGAACTAGGATAAGAAAGATTATTCGGTGAAATATTTGTAGGTTTTAGTATCATAAAATCGCTCCCTTAGTGTCACAATTATATGTCGATAAGTTAAAGAAAAAACAACCAAAAAAAAGAATAACAACCCATGAATAAAAACACCGTGTTCATAGGTTGCTGATAGATTTATTTATGAGAACTTACATAGGGCTCTATGCTACGCATGAAATTGTCGAAATCAGAAGGGGTAAGGTTTTGAATATAAATTGCTATTGGCCTGATTGTTTCTGGCTGTGTGCTTGGGCTTTGTGGATTTGAAACTGTGCTATAGGTCATTCGTGGCAATGTAAAACTTAGCCTATCAAGTGTTTGAGGAGTTAGAACAAGTTCACCCTTTAGCATTTTTGCAATTTCTTCATGTCTAGGATTTAAAGCTTTTCCTCCAACGAAACCTCCAGTGTGATATTCACTTTCCCATTTTTTCTTTTGGTCTACTATATTTTTAAATTCGTCCTTAACGTTATCAGATAAATTTTCTCTATCCTTAACATATTTATCGTACCATTCTTTAGCCCCCTTATAGTCGTGGGAGCTTATGTCCTTTGAGCCTTGACCATAACCCCAATCCTCAAGCTTATCCCTTGAATCGTTTGCTGACTTATGGGCTTCGTCTTGTTTATCTGACCATCTATTATTCCTGTTAGAGCTAGAGCTACCAGAACCACCACGGGAGCTAGATATACCCCTTGATACACCAAGCAACTTCTTACTATAATCATTTAAAATACTATCTAAGCTTTCAAATAATCCTTCACCTAGAGCGTCAGTAATAGATTTTCCCTTCTCATAAGAGACTTGAGTATAACCATCATATTCCCTAGCCATATCACCAAAGAAAGTCTCTGCAATAAGAAGGGCATTAGTATAGCCTTCTTTCTCGATTAGTCTCATGGTTTCTTGCTTAATTTTTTCTGATTCCAATTTTTCTTCCCAGAAATCATTAAAGTATTTCATTTCTTTTTCATGGTGATATCTTAAGTCATTTAGCTCATTATCATAATGGCGGCTCTTTTGATTGTACTTGTCCTTTAGAACTTCTAAATCTTCTTCTAACTTTTTCTTGTTTTGATTTTGTTGCTCCTTTAGTTCTTCCTCTGCAAGCCTTTTTTCAAGTTCTTTGACCTTAGCTCTATCATAGGTGTAAACTTCTTTGCCAGTTACTTCATCAATATAGGCAAAGCGTGTGTCTGCCTTGACGTCTTCAATTTCTTCATTAATTTCAGCTATAGTGTTTAAATATTCCTGTTGCTTAATTTGTTCATCCAACAGCTCTATTTCTTTTTCTTTAGCTCTTATCCTATCATTAATAACATCCAGTGCCTTTTTACTTTCCTTCTCAAGTCTTTGAATTTGTTTATCGTGCTTTGCTTCTAGGTCGGTATAGGCTAGTTCTCTGATTAGTTCATATGAGCGATTAAGGGTGTGGGAGATATAATCTTCTATTTGAGCCTTAGCCTTTTCGATGGCAAACTGATACTCAAGAATTGCAAGTGAGTTGCTTCTGATTTCATCAGTAAGCTTTCTCTTATCAGATAATAATTTCTCAACGGTCTTATCATAATTGGTAGTTGAAGGGTCTAACTGATTGATTCTAGAATCTATATCATCCAAAAGCTGTGAATACTGTTGGCTAGTGCTGTTAAGCTCCTGTTGAACAACTGTGTAATTTTCTATTTTTCGTTTAATTATAGAAAATATTTGAGCTTGATTTTGTCCTGTAGATTCAAGTAATTGCTGTTGTTTATCAAGTAAATTAAGCTCATGGGTCAAAGTATTGATTGATTCTTTAAAAGCGTTGTAATCAATATTCATTTCATTAGTCTTTGAAGATTTTCTCAAGCTGAATATCTTTTCTTCAATATTCCAAATTGTAGCTTGGTTTAATTGTTTTCTATATTTTCCTAGAGCAGCTTGAAGCTTTGCTGAATATTCATCACTATTGATCTTTTCCATTTTAAACTCATGTTCTAAAGTGTTCATCATAGCAAGAAGACCCTTTGGTAAATCTTCATTATTAATACGCCCGGAAGAAGTCGGCTTTCTAAGATTGTGAATTTGTTCTTCAATGGCCCAAGTATCTTTTTGTTCAAGGTCGTATTGGTATTCTTCTAGGACTTCTGCCAACTTATTAGCATATTCATCTTTGGTAAGCCTGTCCATATTATATTCATGCTTTAAGCTATTTAAAATATTTGTAAAATCTTCTGGGTCGTATGGATTGACTTGTGAATTTACAGGGATATTACTTTTTGAATCAAGTTGCTTTTTATTTGACCCACCGGATAAGGCATTTTTCAATTCATCCAACAATTGGAGTTTATTTTGATATTCTTCCACAAATTCTGTCTCATCTTGAATTTTATTAAGTAGCTTTTGCCTGTATTCAGCGATTTTTTCTTCGCTGGGTTTATATTCTACACCCTTAGAGCTATATGTTAGATACTCCTCAGCAGTATCAAATTTTTGAGTATAGCTCTTAATTTTCTTTTGAGCTCTTTCGTATTCGCTCTGATTGGCTAAAATAAATACTTCTGTCTCTTGTAAAAGGGCTTTTTTCTTTTCTTCTGTGAGTTGCTTCACAAGCCCTAATTGAGTAGTATAGGCATTGTTTTGTGCATTGATTCCTTCAACGGTTTTAGGATATATTTCTGCAAACCTTTCTTCAATTTCAGTAAGTTTTTTTCTTTCATCAGCAGTAAGCTTAGTAGCTCCACCTAATATTTTAGACTTAGCAGTTAAGTTCTCATATTCTCCAATTAAATCCTCAACAGTCTCAATTTCTTCCCTTTGAGTCTTAATGCTTTCTAGGGTTTTACGTTTTAATTCTTCTTGAGATTGCTTCCAAGTCATAATAGTACCTATTAATATAGGAATAATTATCAATGAAGCACTAACAGCTATATTTAGGACTTTAGTGGCATTTGTCGCTGTGTAGGTTGCAAGGGTTTGAGCATTTCTAGCAACTGTAAGCTCCTGGGTTGTTAACTGGCTTACCCTAAGATTTCCATTTAGATACATAACAACTTTACCCATTTGCCTATTTGTTAAAATACCTTCCTTTAGAGTACTGTTTAGATATTCAAACGCTTTAGTGTTTTTACTTATGTCTATTGTAGATGTGTACTTTTGTATTGCTCCAAAGATACCTTCAAGAATACTTACCTTACCAAATTTTTTCAATGCTATGTTTAGAGCTCCAAAGGCAACCAGAAGCTCAACAATAACAACAACTGTATTTCTAACATGTGGGTTAAGCTCATTGAACCAATTAACAGCTCCAGAAGTACCAGTAACAAGACCCTCCATAGCTGGCATAAGCCCACTTTCTCCAATAGTAAGGGCTAACTCAGCAAGTGTAACCTTTAAGACTTCTACTTGTTTATCAAATGTCTCCATTATTTTTTTGTTTTGTTCCATAGCATAGCCAGTAGAATCTAAAGATATCTTAACCTTTTCTTCATAGGTATCCCAACCATCAATAAGATTACTTATAATGTCACGCCTTCTAGTTCCTCCTAAAGCCTTAAACATGTTGTTAATTGCTTGGTCATTTCCAGCTTCGCTAAACTCTTTATACTTGGCAGTTAATTCATTCATGATATCGACAAAGCCCTTCATTTCCTTTGTTCCTTCTTTAAACACATCTACACCATATTCCTTTAGCACTTTATACTTGCTGGGGTCAGATATTCTAGCAAAAATGGTTTTCATAGATGTACCGATTTTCTTCCCATCAATAGCCATACGTTCAGCAAGAATAGAAGTTATTGCGTTTAAATCATGGAAGGTTAAATCCAGTTGTTTAGCCTGTGAGCCAGTTCTGGAAATAACCTGTGCTAAATCCTCCGTTGCTTTAACAGCAGTATTGTCGGCTGTCTTAGCCCAGCTATCAAGTATTTCTTTAGCCTTAGTCCAGTCTCCATTAGCCATTTGATTAATAGCACCATTAAGAAAGGCAACGGATTCTCCAGCATCTTTAAATTGTGCTGTATTTAGTCCTATGGATGTAATTTCTGTTAGTTCTTTCAATTCATCAAGGCTCTGTCTGCCTGTACGAATCCATAGGTTTTCAATAGCTTGAATATCCTTTGTAACATTACCAGTGGCTTTAGCGATATCAAAGGTAATATCCTTTAACATCATCATTTCGTCCTGGGTGGCCTTAAGAACACGCTTAAGGTTTACTTGTTCCTTTTCAAATTCCTTATTCACTTTTATTACTTCCTTGAAAGCTCTAATAGCCCCATAAATGGCAGTAGAAGCAACAGCATAATCAATTAAAGAGTTAGTTCTTCTACCTAAAGGGTTTTGATATTGGCTTTCAAGTCTTTCTAGTGATTGAAAATGCTTTCTTCTATCAAAAAGGTCTTGTCGCTGATATCTTTCTCTCATTCTGGAAAGAGATAGTTGATGTTTTTCCTCAGACCTTTGAATTTGTGCTCTAGCCTTCATCATATCAATAAGCATACGATTTTGATGTTTCTGATCTTTGCGTTGTTCAGCTAATCTAAATCTATCTTTATCTTTAGCCATTTTTTGTAGGCTTTTAGTCTGGGTTTGCTCAAATTTTGCTAAAGTCTTAGTAAAATCATTAATCGGATAATTTTTAAAAGCCTTATTCATTTTATTTACTGCCTTAGACCAAGAATCTCCTAATTTTTTAGCGTGCTTGTCGGCATCATTAATAAGACTCTCCATAGTTTTGATATCTTTTTGTAATTGGGTAAGGTTAAGACCTAGTTTACCAATTAACTTCATATCTGACATTGACCTTTCCCTCCTTATACAAAAAAAAGGGGGATAGGTAAGAGTGCCTATCTTAACCTATCCCTTTTTAGCCATTTCTTGTAGTGCCATAGCATCAGCCATAGTTAAAACCCTATTTTCAGTTTTGCTAGATTCGCCATAAAGTGGATTCAGCTCATTATTAAGCTCACCACTAACGCTAAGAACACTTAAATGAATGTCCCAGCCCATTTTTCTAGATATCCCAGAAATTATTTCTTTGTATTGCAGGAAGCTAAGTTCTTTGATTTGATTTAAGTCAAGGGAAGTATAGGTTAATATAGTTGTTATCCCTTGACTAAAACCTACTCCCCCTGCGTGTCAGAGCTCCCTTTGCCAGCACTTGGTTTGTCGTTTATCTCAATACCGTTTAGGGCAATAATTTTCTTAATTATTTCTGGATAGTTTTTTGCATTAATTACTTCCATAAGAGCGTTAAGTTTCTCATCTTTAAATGACATTTCAATTACCTTTGTAACGGCCTTAGTTGATTCTTCTTGTAAGAAGTTCACCCAAAGCTTTTCAAAATTGATTATTGAGATATTTTCCATAAAGTCACTAAAGTTTTTTAGTGGAATAGGGTGAATAACTCTTGATTTTTTATCTGTAAAGCTATCTATAACTTGTCCGTTACCAACCATCATATCTAAGTCTTTAAATTGCTCTTTAACTGTTTTTTTAACCATCCCTTGTATCACCACTCCTTTTAGTAAGATGTAATAAAAAAAAGTAGGGGAGGGGAGAATACTCCCGACTCATCTACTTAGGAACACGGTGTTCAAATTTATGAAGAAGTTACAGGGTCAATTATAAAATCCCAAAGCTTCTTGTCAGAACGTTTTGGGTCTAATGCCTTTAGTTCAATTTTTGGTGCATAAGCTGTTTGTGGTGTCATGTTAAACTCAAAGTTACCATTTGCTTTAGCTTTATAAATTGTTAACTGAGCTTGACCAACGACTTGAGTATTTTCATCATATACTGGGATTCTGTGAATGAACTCAAAGGGCTTTGCTAGAGTATCTTTTAAGATACTTGTTGTTGAAGCATTATTCCCAGAGTTTCTATCATAGATACCTTCAATGACTTTCCCAGCATCAGAAGTATCAAATTTGATTTGGTCATTTGTGGTATCAACAAAGAATTTCCCGGCTGCAAGACTTAGCTCATCTAAAACCTCTGTGTATCCATCAATGGTTGTTGTATCAGCAAGTGGTTTATAATCAAGGGTAATTATTCCATTAGAAGGAATTTCTGCTTCAATAATTTCAGTCATTACAACTTGTCCTATTTGGATATCTGCCCCTTGAGTAGCCTTTAGCATTTTCATATCAAATAAAGCATTTGTAGCTGTTACTGAAATAGCCTTATCTTTGCTAAAGTATGCAATTGGATAAGGGTCGTCTCCACCAGTGATAGGTTCTTCATCGTTTGTGAAATTGATAGAAACGTCCTTTAGTTTTGATAGAGCAACTATTGATTTTCTATTGGTATAATCCCTTAAAACAGATTTACCAACACCATATAAGATTTGCTTCATTATTTATCCCTCCTAAGCTATTAAATAACTATATTCGCATAACTAAAAACGACTCCATACTTTACCCATTCTTTATTATCGCTAGGCAAGTTAGGAAGCCGATTGTAATATTCTAATCCATAACCGTTTATATTGGCTTTGTGAAGAAGTTTAAATAGCTGGTTAGCTAATAGTAAAACCCTTCTATCTATCTTGTTTTTTTCTTTTGTAACGTAAATATCTATCTGTATAAAACTTTTTTCAATAGGAGAGAAGGGGGACTTACTTGTAGGTGTTTCATAAACACATAACCTTGTTAAATTTGTTTTAACTAGGTCGTTTGGGTATTTATCTTCAATGATTTGATTTCTGATATCATCTAATGAACTGGAGGGAACTTCCATTAATTGAAGTAGCTCATTGTCTGTTGCCAGTTTTGCAAAGACACCTACAGCAATATCCTTTAGTCTCATCTTGATTGCCCTCCCTTGATATATTTATGAAATGGAAAGTTTTCATAAACTCTCATTAATTCTTCATTGAATTGTTTTTCAACAAATGCCATTGAATTTTCTATGAAAAAAGAAGGTTTTTGTGGTTGTGCTCTAAGATTGTATTTGCCCTGACTATTGCCAACTGAGACTTTTTCAAGGTTTACACCCTTTAAAACACCACTAGATTCTCTAGTAATGTAGCCATCCCCAGACTCCCAATCTGGAATAGTATACTTACCTTGCCCTCGACCAGTAATAGCACTAGAAGGTCTGTTGCTGTGCCAATAATTTTCTTTATACTCACTAAGATAAGGATTCTTAGAGACATCTGCCATCATAGAGCCAGTACCATAGTTATCTAAAAAAGCCTTCCAATGATCACTACCTACTAAGAACTCAATGTAATTAAAGCCTTCCCAGATTATTTCTTTTCGTATACTGCTGGAAACAACACTGTCTTTAGCCCTAGATTTCATTTGAGCTGCTAGGTTATCAGATAGAATTTCTATAGTAGAAACAAAGGCCAAAATTAAATCTTCCATCATCTTCTCCGTATCCATATAGATACCAAAATTATTCCGAATCATTGTGAAGTCCTTACATTAGCAAGCTGTATCACTAAAATTCCCTCTGTAATATCATCAACATCTATAACTCTGTAAGACTTATTCCTAAATTCGACTATATCATCAAGCTGTATATCTGAACCCTCAAAGGTTATGAATCTCAATATGGCATCATGCAATAATCCAACATCATACTGCTTTTCTTTAGCACTTAATCTCTCTATAAACCCGTCAAAATACTGAATCCGTGGAGTGCCAGTGTTTGTGATAATATCACCAAAATTAGGGGATATTGGGTCAGTAATATATGTTTCTGTTTTTCTAGTGAACTTGGGTTTTGAATTGCATATTAAGATTTTAGCTGATTTGTTTACAATATCATCATTTGGATTAGTAAAAACAATCGCAATATTTCTTTCTACTTCATCGACAAATTCGATCCTAGAACCACGCTTGACTACAGTATCATAAAGAAAAATAATTCTTTTCATGCTTTGTTGAAGATTACTATATGCTCTTTCTAAATCTGCTACCATGACTTTTGATGGAACAATATCAACAGTAGCATTTTGACCCATTTGAGACATCATATCGCTGACATAGCCCTTGACTTCATCTATAGGTAAGTCAAAAGCATTAGTGGGAATAAGGTTTTCAGCCATCTTATTCACCTACCCTATAATCATCTTCTAGTCTCTTAATGTCGTTTCCGATATCAAGGAGCTTTTTTCGTATTAATTTAAAGCTCTGCTCTGAAATTCCAGCAACTTCAATAAGTTCAATAACCGAAAATGTTTTATTGGAAAGGTACTTTAACCTTTCTTCAAGTGAGCTAAATTTAGATTTATTCACCACATTAATCACCAACCATTCTAGTAGCAATTCCCACTGTCGGTTGTAGGTCTGCAAGAACTCTTTCTAGCTCTTGGTCACACCACCAAACTATTCTCATAGTTGCCTTTGCTCTTTCCGTGAGTCCAGTGACCGCAAATGATATGGTTTTAAAATTTATTGCTTTCATTCTCATTGTGTCGTGTTCTTTTACAGCATAGTTTCTATAGGCATATAGACTAGCAAGATAGATTTCTTTATCACTTATTTCTGCATCAATTTCAATAATTTCATTGCTCTGTTCATCAGTAGTTATTCTCATAGGAAAGTCTTTTTTTAGTGCTATACTAGCTTGGATAACACCAGCTTTACAAAAGGATAGGGGAATATCGGAACTTGTAAACACTGTGTCTTGACTTATTAAAACATCTAAAATCTCTTGAACTCTAGATATAGGAGTACTCATAATGACACCCCTTTACTATTCCATTAATTTTTCTAATCGGCTATTAATGATTTCAATTACTTTAATTGATTTGTCGCTTTCCTTTGCATAATCTAATATTCTTTTTAAGGTCTGTATGCTATCTATTTCCTCAAGGCCAGCTTTAAGATTCCTTTGACTTCTTCTTAAAAGGTTTGAGATTTCTTTGGCAGTTAAAGCATTTGGGCTCTCTAATTCTTCTTTATGAATATTATCAGATAGTTTTTCTTTGCTGTTTTCTGATACTGACAAAGTGCCTTTTTTGAAAACTTGGGAATTTGACATTACATAAGCGAGTTCATCTTCACTTAACATACCAAAACCCTTAGCTTTAATAGTAATAACTCTATCACTAAAATCCTTGAGATTAACTGTAACTGAACTATCTATCATGTTTAAAACCTTCACATCTTTCTTTGCCATCTAAACCACTCCTTGATTAGTTTGATTGATAGGGAGGGGGAGAAGGGGATATGCCCCAGCCCTAAACTAACTATTGAATCTCTATTACAAATAAACCCTCTGGGTCAGTTACAGTCATGCCCCAGCTTTTATCCATTCTTGCGTTCCAGCTCCAATCATCAATACTTGACTCTTGACCAGACTTTGTACCTCCATAAGTCCCACCGTAACCAATTTTTGAAGATACCACATATAGTCTGTTTTGTGGAACAAATACCTTTCCAGTAGCTTCATCCTTTACTTCTGGAAGCCCTAAAATAGTAGCACCCCTATAAGCTCCAAGCTTTCCAGTCTTTCTAATTTCTTCCTTAGCTTCTTCCGTAAAACCATTGAACTCCATAATCTGATTTGTTAACATCATGTCACCGATAACTACTGGTCTTTTCCCGGTTTTGTAAAATACAGTGTCAATTGCATTTTTTAAGGAAGCTTCTGAAAGGCTTCCTGTATCAACTGTAAACATATTTGAGTTTTGAATAGCGTTGTAGAATTGTCCAAGCAAAGTAAATACCTTACCAGAAATTCCGTCTCTTACTGCATCCCTAGTGTCTCTTAAAAGCTCTGCAAAGCCTTGAATCCTTCCAGCCTTAATCTCATCAAGATAAGTTTCTGGTCTAGCAGAAATTGTTTCAAACTCCATAGTTAAGGTTTCTTGGTAGTTTCTTGACTTAGGAGTGTAAGAATTTGGAGCTATCCAATAAGCCTTAATCCCTTTCTTTTTAAGCCTAAATTCTGGCTTATCTCCTAATTTAAAGTTTCTATAATGACATAAATAAGGGGCTATATCAAACTTAGCCCATTGTTTATCAAGATATATTCCTATAACTTCTGCGATTTCTTCTCTGCCATCTTCTGTTGAAGCTAGTTCAGCTAAAAATTCTTCTGCTTCCTTAACTTTGTTGTCATTTACTGATAATTCACCAGTAGAGTATTTTTCAGCTATTTCAAATAAATTTATATCCTTAGCCATTGGCAACTTCCTCCTTTGGTTGTTTTAAAAATAAATTATATTTCTAAATATGCTATTTTACAAAAACTTCTAAAAGGTCATAAGACCCAGCTTTTCCTATAGAGTGAGCAGTAAATAGTGGAGCAGAATCATCAACTCCAGCAGTTACACCGGATTTTACTAACATGCCTTCTTTTCCAGATTCATATGAAACACATATATCGTCACCATCAGAAATTCCAGATACAAATTCAGTAGTTCCCCACATATCGCTAGAAACCAATGTATATACAATAACTTTCTTGCCAGACTTAACTGTATTGTGGTCTACAACGTCTCCACCAGACATATCATCAATTGCCAGTGTCGCAAAACCTAAAGCTGACTCTGCTTCTGCTTTTGTAGAAGGTTTATGGATTTTACCACTTTTTAAAACCACAGCTCTACCTTTTTCGATATCCTCACCAGTTTCATATATTCCTAGTGGTATTGAGCCTAAATCAATTCTTTTTACTAACATGTGATATACCTCCTATGATTGGTTTGTATTAATTTTAGAGATTAAACTAGTCCTTCTAAGAAGTTTAAAAGCTTAGTCTTATTATCAACCTTTTTCTTTGAAGGGTTTTCAAAATGAACTCCAACACCGTCTTGCTCTGCAACTTCACTAGGGTTGTAGTTTATAACCATTTTTTCTAATAAATCAACAAAGGTTTCTTTTTCAAGTTCAGCAAGCTCATTGGCTGTTTTTTCAACCTTGCCATACTTTTGTAATTTTTCTAGCCTTTCTTGACCTAGCTTTTGCCTTTCGGCAGTCTCAACGATATCTTTGTACTTGTCTCTATCGGCTGTAAGGCTTTTAATTACTCCATCCTTTTCAGCGATTTCTTCTTTTGCAGTTGTAAGTTCATTTTTGGCTTTTTTAAGGTTATCTTCAAATTCAGTTATTTTAGCGTTGAGTAGACCTAAGTGGTTATTGAATTGCTCTGCTATTTCAGCACCAACATTTTCTTTAATATTTTTCAATATTTCTTGCAAATTCTCCATTTTCAAACCTCCTTGTTGTTTTAGATCAGCTACCATGAGTGATTTTGCTTCTTGAAAGGCTGGACATTGAACAACAGCAATACCAGTAAAATTAATATTAAAGCATCTTCGATAACCTTCATGGTTAGTCTCAAAATCTCTTTCGGCTTCAATGCTGAAATTGAGCTCACCAAGTCTATGAAGCTCCCTCATCCTATGTGATATTTTAGGATAATATTTTTGCCAGACACAGATTTCAACAATAACTTCATACCTTCCAGTTTGCTCATTTACTTCACCATAGGCCCATTGTATAAAACCAATATTTGCAACTAATTTACTAAATGTTTTAGTTTCCTTGTTGTAGCCATGTCCAGTAGGGTTAGCACCATCAAAAAGGATTCTTACTGGTTTACCAATAAGAGTTTGAACAGCTTTTTCTAAATCATCCCTTTCAAGAAGGGCATCATTAGAGTTAACACCTTCATAACAGGCAATGGCCCTAATAGCCATGATATCTCTATCGTTATAGCCAGCGTTCTCCATTTTGTCAGTTATCTTAGGAAGAATCTCACCGATTATATTTAGTTTAAGAGCCTTATTTTTCAACACATCACCCCTTTACAACATGTGAACTCGGTGTTTCACTTGCTTATCTTGTTGAAGGTCTAGGCAGGTTATTATTACTCATAGACTTATCTGTTGTTCTTTGGTTTTGCTTGAGCTCTGGTCTACCTGCTTTACCTTGAAATGGTTGTTCCCTTAAGCTAAATACGTCCTCAAGCTTTTCACTATTTTCGTTTTCTCGAACCAATTTAACAGAAGTGAAGTCAAAGCCATGCTCCTTGTAAAGAGTTGCATAGGGAAGTCCAGCGTGTTCAAATAACCATTGAACCATTTCAAGTCTTGCAGTATTATCTATCTCAACAGGAGGTAGTTCCACTAGGGGAACATGGTTTTCACTCAATCCATTTTTAATTATTTCTTGTTTATACCAGTCGCGAATAATTTTAGGAATATTGCTTCTAATACTCTCTATTGTTTTAATAAGTCCAGCTATGCTAATAATACCTTCGCTGTAATTTCCTCCACCTTCGCCCCTTATTAATGTTAGTGAGACACCAAGAGCTGAGAGCAAATCCTTGTCAACCTGTTCAAATTTTTGAACTCCAAAAACCTTAGAATCTGGCTCAATCCACTCAAAGTTAACGAAATATGGGACTGTCACTTTAAGTGAGCCAGATTTACCATTCACTAGGTTATTATAAAAATCAATTTCTGGTTGTTTTGGTTTATGGTCTTTATCACCAACACCAATTCGTAATATCTTCTCAATAATACCTGTAGCAGTAGCCTTTTCAGCTTCCTTCAAGATATTTTTATGAGCCAGCTCATCAAAGGCAGGGAGTAGGAAGCTTACACCATAGGGCTCATATCGTGAGCTATTTATTTTATCAAAAAAGGTATTGTTGACATCTAATACGATTTTTTCTTTTCCTTTTTTAATACCTTCGGCAACTTCTTTCGGATATGAAATATCAAGCTTCTTTTTAAAACCTTTAGGTAGCTCTATATAATCAAGCTCTATATCATTTTTATAAATTAAAACAGGCTTATTGTTGATGATAATAGGGGAGATATCAACCTTCGTAATAGGGTAGATATCAATTCTTTTACCATCCCTGTTATATCCAGCTAAATTACCTGTTAGGGTTAATTCAAAGATCATGTCTTTTAGGACTTGCTCAATGTCAACTCTTTTATTAAAGCTTTCTATAATCTTTTTTGCTCTTTTATTTTTAGTAGGGAAATATAAATTAGGTTTACCAATACCAAAATCTCTAATTATGTTCAAGACTCTCATTATCAAACCATTTTTGTAATAATAGTATTTTGCTAGTGCAATTATATCTTGGGTATTATCTTGTGGGTTGTGAACTAGTGCTTCTAAATCATATCCTTTGGGTGACCCATTGGTTTCATAATTCTTTTTGTAATACTTGCTATATGTGCTGTTTTGCCCTATAGCACCAGCAAATTCATCTGTTTTATTCATCTATATCACCACCTTCTGGTTGTAACACTCCCTACACAAATAGGCTCATCATCATTTTCATCTTCTCCCTCAAGCAATTCAGCCCCATATAATGCAAAACCAAGAGCTGACCATCTGTCTTTTCTACCTTTTCTATTGGGATTCTGAAACTTAAAAAACAGACCGTTAGGCTTGGCTTCAATTTGCATTACTTCACGCCTTGTTGCTTCTGCTTCGAGTATTTGCATTTCTTCTTCAACAGTAAGAATCTCATCATTTAGAACCTTATCGTCTCCAGCTTCATTGCAATACATTTTTAAATGGCCTTTCTGTGTAGCTGTTTTAACTGCCATACCCATCTTGTGATTAATCTCATTGGTTGGCTTTATACCATAGATTAAAGGAACTCCATTTTTGATTTCCCTAACTGCTTGTGTATCGTTTATATCAATAATTGGAGGATAGTCCTTCTGTTCTTCCATGTCATAATATGGCTCGCTAAGAGCATCAGCAAGCCCAACACCAAGACCATTAGTATCCATAAAGATACGCTTAGTATTGGGGAATTTTTTCAGTAGATTTCTTATTTCCTTAGCCTGTGTACTGAACTTTTCACCATTCATTGACTTTGTGTAAAGAAGATGTTTCTGAACATGGCCCTTACGGGGTACTAGTTTGATTATGTGTGCAATAGTATTGTCTTGACCTTCAACCCTTGCAACATCTAGACCCATAATATACTCGTAATTTTTCTTTCCCAATATCTCAATGTGCTTTAATGTTGAGCACTTTTGTAAATCATCTGGGCTAATCCAAGTATTTTCTGATAGGTTGGGGAATAAGCAGCCATATTCCATATTGAAATCAAGGGGAGAGAGGCGTTTCTTTTCTTTAGCTATATGGTCATCATCAAAAAGTCCCACATCAATACCAACCCTATAATCCAAGATGGAAACGTAATACTTTTCATTACCTCCACAGATTTCATCAATATATTGTTTTATAAGCTCGTAAAGATGATTGTGTTGATAGTAGGCAGAAGAAGCAACTAGTAGCCTATTTCCAATCTCATCCTCATACTCCGTTTTTCCAACTTCGTAACCCCTACGAACGTTCATCATTGGGTTAACCACTAAATCTAAAATGTTTTTTTTAATTTGAGCGTACTCATCACACATAAGTAAATGGAATCTGTATCCACGGATCTTGTTACCATCACCAGTAGGTACAGCCATAATTCGTGAACCATTATAAAACTCAATTCTTGCTTCTGCTTGAGATACAACAGTTTTTTGAATCTCACTCTTAAGGAAAGGACTTTTTTCCTTAAGGTCTTTTACAATCTTATCTTCAACTAGAATCTTTGATTGTCTAAACGAAGGAGCAATAACACCAGCTAAAGTACCCCTGTAAAGCATACAGTAAATTACAAGTGCTAGAGCACCAAGCCATGTTTTACCAAGACCCCTTGAAAGAATCCAAAGAGAATATTTAGACTGAAAAAAAGCCCTTAACAGGACTTTTTGGTAAAGGTTTAATTTAATTTCTAGAATTTCCTCACAAAATACATCTGGTCTTTCCCTAAAATAAATAATTGACTGAGCTAGGAGCTTTCTTCTTTTTCTGTACTTATCTCTATCAGACTGGCGGCTAATTCTTAGTTTCTTCTTTTTTCTAACCTTCGCCAAAGGCATTTATAATACTCCTTCTGGTATGTTCAACTAGTATATCAATTTGGTCTTGCTTGATAGAGACATTTTTTATCTTAAGCTCCCCAGCCTTTTCAAGTTCATCAAGGAACATAGTAAACTTATTTTTACCTTCATTAAGCTTACTTCCCTGCTTTTTTAATAGCTTTAGGCCATCTAGTGTACTTAAATAACCCTTTTTAACTTTCTCAATGGTTGCTTCATTATCCTTGCCCTTAACTCTTTGACCATAAAGCTCTCTAAGGGTAAGCTCATCTGAAACAGCAGATACCACTAAGAACTTATCAGAGCCTTCGTTGAACTCATAGTTAGAGTAATAGTCTGAAAGTCTATCAACAACAAAATCAAAATTGTCACCTTTGATATTAGCAAAATATATGCTTATCAACTCTCTAATGAAGCTGTTTTCTTCGGTATCTTCTTCAAGCTCCTCAAGCATCTGTTCTATATTTACAGTTGTCTCATTTTCAGCTTCTAGTTCTTTTTCTAATTGCTCTTGCTCGCACATTTTCTTGAAGTTCGGCAGGGCTATTAATTGAAAATACTTCGATACGGGATTAATTGCACCGTTTGGAATTTTCTTTGTTTTCACATTTCCATCAAAGTCAGTAGTGGTAATTTCCTTAAACTCTCTTTCTTTTGCAAAAGTTTTTTCAACAGCTATTTGCCAGACTTTTTCACTAAAGGGAAGCTCTATATTGCTGTTTGATTCAAGATAGGTAATAAGTTCTTCTTTGGTTTTCATTTTAGGTCTGCGTTTTCTTTTACTGCTCATTAAATATCACCACTTTATGCGAAATTCTCATAAACAACTTCTTGCTCTAAATCATCTTGAATATCTAACTTGTACAGTTTAGAATCATCATAAACTGTAATACCATTTTCAAAGGCAAAAATAGCATAACCGTAAATCTGTGGTGAGTAATTGATATTTCCCTTATCAGCATACTCCATTGAATGACATAGACATCCAAGCTCTCCAGTCCATATAGAGTAATGTTCAGTAGAGCCCCACTTGTGGGTATGACCAATAAAGCAAGTATTGAAGTTAAATCCACGTTTTAAGAAATGTTCTACTGTTGACACAGCAGTTCTAAGGGGAATCTTGCTAAAGTTTTTTGGATGGGCCACGATTAGATCATTGTATTTAACAAACCATTTATTAATAACTTTAAAGTTATTAGATAGGGCAGGATACAAATATTTTCTCCTTTGAAGCCTATCATGATAAGTGAAGCCATTCACAATATTTTCTAAGATATTATCACTATGGAATAAGTTTAGTTCACCCTTATTGTTAGATAGATACCGAACAAATCGCTCCTCATGATTTCCCCAGATAAGAATTTTTTTAATACCAGCCGTAAGCTTATCAATTCTATTTAAAAACTTATAGGTAATTATCATTTCCTCAATAAGTGGCTTACGAAATTCTTTAGGGAAAGAGCTAACCGATTCACAGTCTATGATATCCCCACCAAAGATGATAGTTGAAATTTCATGCCTATGCTGCTTAATTGTCTCTATAATTAATTCTTCTCTATGAAAGGGTGCGTGTAAATCAGATAGAACTAATACTTTTTCTTTATTGAATATCTTATTTTCTATGCCAGCCATTCTAGCCTTTATAGCTATAATTTCTTCCATTGAACCACCTCCACACCTACCCATTCTTTTAAATAAGGGCACTAACAGTTTAAATCTCATCAGAGAGTGTCTGAAAAATATGTTGTTACTGTAGTGCCCCGGCCATTTTTTATTTTTTGATTCTTTTAGGGCTCAAAATGTGTTAGGCTTCACAAAAAAGACACTGGCGAATAGGAAAGGACTCGAACCTTTAACCTACTGGTTAACAGCCGGGTGCTCCACCGTTGAGCTACCTATTCATGGTAGGGATGATAGGGTCAAAGCCTATGACCAATAGTTTATTCTACCAACTAAATTACATCCCTAAACAAGCCTTATAGCGTCACACATATATGTCGATTACTAGCAAAAAGTATAACTAGAAAAGTAAATTTTTTATGCTAATCACAGTTTTTAGTAAGAGCAGGAATAGAGCTTGTTGTTATAGAGTCTTCTATTACTATCACTAAAATTGCTAAAAGGTCGTTCTTGATAAGGTCTACGTTTTATCTTGTATCTGCTCATAACATCACCCCGAATACCCTTAACAGCATTGAGAATATAAGTAGCAAGTATATCTAACCTAATCTGTGCTTTACGGTCAGAGCTTTGAGCTCCACTGTATTCAAAGCTGGTTGAATAGTCCTTAATAATCTTTTCAGCAAGTTCAATTCTTTCATATAAATCTAAATCAAGCGGTAAATACAAATCATCTGCACCATATAATTTCAACTTCATTCAGCTCTTAGCCCCCATAAGAAAGTCAGACATTGCCTTACACGTGCTTTGAATGTACTTGTTTACGCCTTGCTGAGTAATACCAATCTGTTTACCGATTTTACTTTCAGTGTATCCCATCATATAGAGATTAAGGATTTTTCTTTGCTTATTACTCAAACTAGACTTTTTAATTGCTATGTCTATATCGACCAAGATGGTAATTAAATCAAAATTTGGCCTATAATCATTTTCCACCTTAAGTTGATAATAAAACCTTACTAGACCTTGAATAGTCTTATGATTGCTATAGTCAACACTTTGGTATAAAGAGTCATTTGGCTTTGAAATATAACCCGACCCCATTTATAACACCTTCCTTTTCATCCACTCTTTTGTATACTTAACAGCTAACTTTTTAGCCTTAGAACTTTTTCTAATCCATTCACATGTGACAATATCTACATTACTAAATTGCTTGCACTTGTGGTCACAGTGTTCACAAAGACCATGAATCTTTTGACTCATATCCAACACCTCGCATTGTTTTAAGTTTAAGTTATATTGTTCAATGGATTGTCACTATATTTATCCCTCACTTTTACTATTCCGAAAGCATCAAGAAAAGAGGACATAAAATCAATAAAACCTAAATTTCAATTTCTGGAAGTGGGGAAGAGGAGAAAGAAGAACATAGAAGTACACACAACCAGTGCTCTATAAAGGGGATATATATATTCCCCTCTCACGTACATAATTATTAGTCCGAAAAAGTGAAAAAGAACGGACACTTTTTGAGAACTTTTTTTTATGCAATTTATGGTAGATAAATATAATTGTTGAAATAACTAGAGTTTGAGATA
>JANQEZ010000395.1 GCA_028278115.1 Clostridia bacterium | reverse complement strand
ATTGAAAAGTCCAATCACATGAAATGATGGTGCAAAGCCATTTTTTAAAAACTTAAACCTTAAGTTTTTATTAAGATATTTTTTCATGCGATTGCCGTGTTTTTATCAAATTATTCCTTGACACACACGGCTCCATGTATTAAAATATAAGTTGGTTTAAATAGTCTTTATAGAATCCACTAGCCCCGGATTTTTAAGATAAAAGGATTAGATAGAATACTCGGATACAGAAGATAGGAGGGAAATAGATGAAATCATACGTAGCTAAGCCTCATGAAGTAGAGAGAAAATGGTATGTAATCGACGCTGACGGTAAGACTTTAGGTAGACTTTCAACACAAGTTGCTACTATATTAAGAGGAAAGCATAAGCCTATTTATACACCTCATGTTGATACAGGTGATTTCGTTGTTATTGTAAACGCTGATAAGGTTGTATTAACTGGTAAGAAATTAGATCAAAAGATGTACAGATGGCATACAGGATATCCTGGTGGACTTAAGGAAAGATCATACAGAGATATGATGAACACTAAGCCTGAAAAAGTTGTTTTACATGCTGTAAAGGGAATGCTTCCTAAAAATTCATTAGGAAGAAAAATGTTAACTAAATTAAAAGTATATAGAGGGTCAGAGCATAAGCACGAAGCTCAAAAACCAGAAGTTCTTGATATATAGTAATTGCAAGAGGAGGGAAGATTAATGGCTAAAGTACAATATTATGGTACAGGTAGAAGAAAAAAGTCAATAGCTAGAGTAAGATTAGTGCCTGGTAGTGGTCAAATATTTATAAACGGTAGAGAATTAGATAATTACTTTGATTACGAAACTCTAAAGAGAGAAGTAAGAAGACCTCTTGATATGACAGAAACAGAAAGTAAATTTGATGTGCTTGCTAAGGTTCACGGTGGTGGATTTACTGGACAGGCAGGAGCATTAAGACATGGTATCTCTAGAGCATTACTTAAAGCTGATGTTGAGTTTAGACCTATACTTAAAAAAGCTGGATTCTTAACAAGAGATCCAAGAATGAAAGAAAGAAAGAAATATGGTTTAAAGGCAGCAAGAAGAGCTCCACAGTTCTCAAAAAGATAATATTTATTTTCATATGCAAGCATCGTATGTATACAAAGTACATACGATGCTTTTTTTGCGCTTAAGACTAAAAAATAGATTGAAGATCAAGGGGGGATATCATAATCCTTTTAGTTGTATTTCACTCTATTGTTGGTTACCTATAAATTTTCCATGAATAATCTAGCCCAGTGTATTAAACCTATAAATCAAACATATATATATTAGAAGTTAAAGTTTTGAAGAGAGGGGTATAGTATGAGAATATTCGTAATAAAGAAGAATATGATAATATGGTTTATAATACTATTATCAATTATTATAGTCGGATTATTTAGCATATACAGATACAATGAAGTAGCCAGAGCAGCATCCCTTCCAACCTTGAGAAAAGTTATAATAATTGATCCCGGTCATGGTGGTGTTGACGGAGGAATGGTAGGAACAACAACAGGAGTATTTGAGAGCCAAGTAAATCTAGAAATTGCACTTAAACTGAGAAAGTTTTTAGAAGAAAGCGGAAGTCTAGTACTAATGACAAGGGATGAGGATATGGGTTTATATACAGAGGGAGGAACCATTAGAAAGAAAAAAAACGAAGACCTTAGAAATAGAAAAAGACTCTTTGATGAAAGCAATGCAGACATTGTATTAAGCATACACTCCAATAGCTTTCAGCAGTCTAAATATTATGGTGCACAATCCTTTTATAGTCCCAATTCAGAAAAGGGTAAGCTTGTGGCTGAACTTATACAAGAAGAGTTAATAAGGGTATTAGATAATGGCAATACTAGAAAGGCAAAACCTAAAAGCGATGTATATATATTAAAAAATGTCAAAGTCCCTACGGTGATAGTAGAGTGTGGTTTTTTATCGAATCCCAAAGAAGAAAAACTACTTCAAGATCCAGATTATCAAGAAAAGATTGCCTGGAGCATTTACGTCGGGGTATTAAAATATTTCCATAAATTAAATAGCTAGGATAGGAAAGAAATAAAAGAAGAAAATCTTATGTTTTCATTAGATAAAAAGTAAAGAAAAATGTGGATAACGTGTGGATTAAATTTATTACACTTTTATAAATGTTAGTATTGGCAAGGCATAGATTGGATGAGAATTATCCACAGAGTTATCCATAAGATACACCCATTACATATTTAGATATGTGGAAAAAATAAATGAAAATAATGAAAAAAAGAATGGGATTTAATACATATAGTGTATAGATACTAACTCATATACTATATATAAGTATTGATTAAGAATGAAATAAGTGGATAACTCACCATCTTATGTGGAAATCTTGTTTACATCATTAAAATAGTAATGGTGGAAATTCAACTTAAATTCTAATGGAGCAAACCATAATTGTAATAGCATTATATTATCTCGAAATCTTTTTATGATGCATTTTAGCTTTTTCTGACCTAATGAAATAACCCTTTAATCCATTTAACTCCTTGAATAAAGTTTTTTCACACTTAGGACAATACTCATGATATTTTGACAAAATTAAAGTACCGCATCTCTTACAGTTGACATTTACCGACTCAGTCTCTACCTCAATTAACCTACCCTCTTTAACAAAGCCTTTAATTATTTTATGGTCAACTCCAGTATATTCAGCTACTTCAAATGCAGTTGCTAAAGGATTGTCGCTTAAATAGCTTCTAATCTTATCGAAAAACTTCTCATAGACCTCATAGCATACATCACAATAATCTCTAACAGTATTATCTGTAATCATCTTTTTACATCTCAGACATTCCTTCATAATTATCCCCCTAAATACTTAAATTTTTATAAACCATATAAAATATAGTAAGATATTTTTAAATAAAGCTATTTAACACTCATTACCCCAATAAGCCAGTTTTCTTATCATAATGTTAAGACTATGTTACTAATATTATACAAGAAAAAATATAATAAAACATTAGTGCTTAAGAACTAGAAGGCTATAGAAGATATGCTTAAAATAAAATATCATAATCCTTTTACTTATATTTCACTCTATTGTTGCTTCCCTAGTATATAAGTGAAATACAAACTCGATAGATTGCAATAAATCTTTTACATTTTGATTCCTTGAATATCCCTAAAGCATTGGATATTCAAAAAATCAAAATGTAGGTTTATAAGTGCACTCTATATAGATTGCAATAAATCTTTTACATTTTGATTCCTTGAATATCCCTAGAGCATTGGATATTCAAAAAATCAAAATGTAGGTTTATAAGTGCATTCTATATAGATTAAAATGTAACAACGAAATGAGAAAAAGAATATATTATAAAGTAAAGCGTTAATGATAATCAATATCAAGAAAAGGAGATGTATATATGTGTGGTATAACAGGATGGATAAATATAAAAGAAGATATAAGTAGTAGAGTAAAAATAGTGGAAGAAATGTCAAATAGCTTAGAAAAAAGAGGACCCGACGATTGGGGTATATATGAATCTAAGAACGCATTATTAGGCCACAGGAGGCTAACCATAGTTGATCCAGAAGGTGGAGCACAGCCAATGACAAGAAAACTCAGTGATAAAGAATATACAATAATATATAATGGAGAGCTTTATAATACTGAGGAAGTAAGGGCTCAGCTCATCAATAAAGGACATAGCTTTCAATCTTATTCAGATACAGAGGTTTTATTATTATCATATATAGAGTGGGGAGAAGAATGCTTAAATAAGATTAATGGGATATTTGCTTTTTGCATATGGGATGAAAAAAACAAAAAGGCATTTATGGCAAGGGATCCGTTAGGTGTTAAGCCTTTATTTTATGTAAATAGAGGAGAGGAATTAATATTTGCTTCCGAAATTAAAACCATTTTAAAACATCCCCAGATAAAACCGATTATTAACCAGACAGGGCTTCTTGAAATATTTGGACTTGGACCTGCTAGGTCATTAGGCAGTGGGGTGTTTAAAGATATACAAGAAGTGCCTCCAGCCCATAGGATCATATTTGACTCTACAGGACTACACTTAAGGAAATATTGGGAGTTAGAAGCCAAGACACATGTAGACGATTTAGATACTACGACGGAGCATGTAAGAAACCTTGTTGTTGATGCAATAGAAAGACAGCTGATATCAGATGTTCCAGTATGTACATTCCTATCAGGAGGATTAGACTCCAGTGCAATATCTGCAATTACAGCAAAGGTTTTTAAAAAGCAAAACAAGGAGAAGCTAAACACATTTTCGATTGACTATGAAGAAAATGAAAAGTACTTTAAAGCAAATGAGTTTCAGCCAGATTCCGATGAATACTGGGTTGATAGAGTCTCTAGTTTTATAGATAGCAACCATCACAATATCTTATTAAATAATAAAAAGCTTGCCAAGGCTTTAGATGAAGCAGTATTAGCTAGAGATTTGCCG
>JANQEZ010000377.1 GCA_028278115.1 Clostridia bacterium | reverse complement strand
AAATTCACATAAAAGAATAAAAGTGGCAATCCAAAATGTATTATTGCGATAACAAATTTGTTTTTTATATTAAACATAAATAAAACCTCCTAGTATAGGTATTTCAATATCAATCTATAACAATCTTATCCAGTGGAAATTCAATAGTAAAGGCACTTCCCTCATCAACCCGAGACTCCACCATTATTTCCCACCATGGGATTTTAGTTTACAACTCCTCCTACATAGGAGTATTTAAATGCGTTGGAAAGCAAGTTATAAATTATCTGCTTAAATTTATTTCGATCTAAGAAGACCTTTAGCTTTGCACTACTACCAAGCTAAAGCTTAATATTTTTCTTATTGAATTGAGGAAGAAGAGAGCTTACTATTTTATCTAGCTCTTCATCTATCTAAAACTCTGACTTATTTAAAACATAATTCATTTCCTCTAGTTTATTGATATAGCCAACGCCATAACCTTAAACTTTTGTTTCATAGCATTCACCGCTAATGATATTTTAGTGCAAAAAAAATGTATTATAATAACAGAAAAAAATATGTAAAATAAGAAAGATAAATGTCTAAAATTATGATAATATATAAATGATGATATCATGTAACCATATAAATGGACATACATAAATTTTTTCATACTTCTGGAGGTTTTTTTATGGAGCAAATGCTTGTTCCTCAGATTGACTTGATTCTAGCACTTTCTAAAAGCTTGGACTTGATTAGCCCTGCAATAGTAGGACACCATATGAGAGTGGCTTTTTTGAGCCTTAATATGGGTTTGATGCTTAATCTTAAAAAAGAAGATATTAAGGATTTGACCTATGCAGCTCTTCTTCATGACGTTGGAGCTCTATCCCTGGAGGAGAGGTTAGATTGCCTGGAGTTTGATCTAAAGGAACCTCATTTTCATTCCATAGTGGGACATCGTTTAATTAGAATGCATAAGCCCTTTGAAAAAGTTTCCAATTTAATAAGGCATCATCATGTCAGATGGGATAATATCTATGAACATAATAAAAGAAAAATTGAAGTCCCCTTCGGTAGTCAAATTTTATATTTAGCCGATAGAGTAGATGTATTAATAGATAGGAATAATGATCTTGGAAATCAAGTCGACTATATAATTAAACAAATTCAAGATGAGCGGGGAAAGAAATTCTGTCCTGAAGTAGTAGATGCTTTTATAGAGTCAATACAATCCAAGGACGCTTGGCAAAGATTAGGGTCAAACAGTATGGCGTCTATTTTTTATAATCTATTAGGTGATGAGATTCTTAATATAGATGAACTGCTGGATATCTCCAAAATATTTGAAAAAATAATCGATTTTAGGAGTAGATTTACTGCAACACACTCCAGTGGAGTTGCCCATGTTGCCTGTAAGCTTGCTGAATTTTCAGGTATGTCCCAGATGGAAACTAAAATGATGAAAGTAGCTGGAAACCTTCATGACTTAGGAAAACTTGCAGTTTCCGATAAAATATTAGAAAAACCTGAAAAGCTTACCAAGGATGAATTTAATAGCGTAAAAAATCACGTTTACTATACATATTCTATTTTGAAAAAAATAAGAGGAATTGGAAAAATATACGAATGGGCAGGACTTCACCATGAGAGATTAGATGGTGAAGGAGGATATCCATTTAATAAAAAAGGTGAAGACTTATCCCAAGGGGCAAGGATTATGGCTGTTGCAGATATTTTTACAGCTGTTTCCGAGGATAGACCCTATAGAAAAGGTATGGGGAAGAAAAGAGCACTATCTCTATTAGACCAAATGGCTAAGAGGAATAAAATAGATGGCGACATTGTATCAATATTAAAATCAAATCATGATGAAATAAATGAAGGGCGTATTAATGTACAAAATCAAGTAGTAGTTGAGTTTAACGAGTTCTGGAATGAAGTGAACAGACTAAGATGATGGTAGAGAAGCTTGATTATATTAAGTATATGTCTTATAATTAAATTAATAGTAAAATTTGCAGAATAACTGCTTTTATTTATCGTAATGGTGCAAAACATCATTATTTAGTGGATAAAACCCAGTACATTATGAAGTAAGAAATTACTTTCATTTGTGCTGGTTTTTTAGTTTAACTGGAATTTAAAGCATTAAAAACCAGCGGAATCTGCTATAATATATATGAGTTAAACTGCGAATTTTGAAAAAATTAAAATGAGGTGATGATGGGGTATGAGTAAAGTAAAAACTATTGAAGAAGCTGTAGCCCTTATACAGGATGGTATGACGGTGATGATAGGTGGTTTCTTAGGAGTAGGTACTCCACATGCAATAATTGATAAAATGATTGATAAAGGTGTTAAGGACCTGACCGTTATATGTACTGATACCGCATATGCGGATCATGGTATAGGCAAGCTCATATCAAAGAAGATGGTAAAGAAGGTCATAGCATCCCACATCGGTACAAATTCTGAAACCGGTAGGCAGATGAATGCAGGGGAAATTGAAGTACTATTAACACCACAGGGAACCTTAGCAGAACAAATAAGAAGTGGTGGAGCTGGACTAGGCGGATTTTTAACCCCTACGGGGATTGGAACCGTGGTTGAAGAAAATAAGAGAAAAATAGAAATCGACGGTAGGGAATATATATTAGAATTACCTTTAAAGGCCGATATTGCACTTTTGAAGGGGGCAAAGGTTGATAAGAAGGGAAATATCTATTACGACTTGGCAGCAAGAAACTTTAACCCTGTGATGGCAACTGCTGCAGATACAGTAATCGTAGAAGCAGACCATATTGTAGAGGCAGGAGAAATTAATGCCAACGATGTCATGACACCGGGAATATTTGTCGATGTTATCACAAGGGGGGACGAGTAGAAATGGATAAGTCTAAAATGAAAGAAATCATAGCTAAAAGAGTAGCTATGGAGCTTGAGGATGGAGACGTTGTTAACCTTGGTATAGGACTGCCGACCATGGTTGCAAACTACGTTCCACAGGATGTAGAAGTAATCCTGCAATCTGAAAATGGATTTATCGGAATGGGATCAGCTCCAGAGGAAGGAAATGAAATTAATAACCTAGTGAATGTAGGGGGGATGCCTGTCACAGCATTGCCAGGAGCAGCTTTCTTCGATAGCTCAGTATCCTTTGGGATAATTAGAGGGGGTCATGTAGATGCCACGGTACTTGGAGCATTACAGGTGGACGAAGAAGGAAATCTTGCAAACTGGATGATACCTGGCAAAATGGTACCGGGTATGGGAGGCGCAATGGATTTAGTAGTAGGGGCTAAAAAGGTTATAGTAGCAATGACCCATACAGCTAAGGGAAGCATTAAGATACTTAAAAAATGCTCTCTTCCACTGACAGCCAAGTCACAGGTAAATCTAATAGTTACAGAAATGGGTGTAATGGAAGTAACTAAAGAGGGATTAGTACTTAAGGAGATAAACCCTGAGTTTACTGTTAAAGATATTCAAGCAGTAACAGAAGCAAAGCTTATAGTTGCTGAGAATTTAAAGGATATGGAAATATAGGCTAGGTACTAGTTACAAGGTACAAGATACAAGTAAAAAATAAAAGATATAGAATATAAGAAAGAGAGCTATAAATTTAATGAGCTCTCTTATTTTATGTGTGCAAGAATGAGTCAATACTTAAGAGCTGTAACTTGGAACTTTCAGCTAATTCATATATAATTATCTTATTATAATACACATATTAAGGAGAAAAAAGAGATGCAGCTACTCAAATACAAAGAATTTTACTTCATAATGTACATTCTTATCATTAACTTATTTGGCTTTTTTGCTATGATTATAGATAAATATAAAGCCAAAAAGAATAAGTGGAGGATAAAGGAAAGAAACTTCTTTATTATAGGTATTCTAGGTGGAGCTACAGGAATACTTTTAGGAATGACGATGGTTAGGCATAAGACCCAACATAAGAGCTTTTCCATTGGAATACCAATACTGTATCTAATTAATACAATAATCATGTCAATAGCTGTATACTTCCTATACGTTAAATATATAGATGTGTGACCCTGAAACTTAACCTTTTTTAGGAATATTTAGCAGATCAAAACTACAATGCTTAATTTGGCTAGTAGCTAATGGCTTACAGCTCACAGCAAAGCATTGAAAGTAAAACTTCTCGGGCACACATCTATAGCTGCTATTAAAAATATCTATAGCAAATGGACTATCATAAAAGATTTCAATAATCCCTCTGTATTATAGTATGGTATACTTTTTATGATAAAAAGTCATCAATATAGATAAACGCTCTTATACCTTAATTAAATTTTCTAAGAAAACAATGAATGCTTCTACATTTTTTTCTTTGGAAATATTAAATTATAAAAGCGTATATCCATATTATAAGGAGGATCATAGTGAAGAAATTAATGAAAGGATTTGCTGTAATAATGATACTATCATTAGGGCTTATGTCACTTACAGCTTGTACCGAGGGAAATAATACTGGAGCTTTAGCAGAAAATGCAGTAGACTATATTGAGCCAAGCTATATTGTTGAAGTGGACTGGCTTAAGGAGAATATAGAAAAAGATAGTATGCTTATTTTAGATACTAGGCCAGCAGAGGATTATTCAAAAGGTCATATTCCAGGAGCAGTCAACGTAGCATGGCAGTCCTTTGCCAATATGGAGGGTAAGCCCGGTGATAAAGGCTGGGGAGTAATATTGGATTCAGAGGCATTAGCCAAAGCATTTGCAAATGTAGGAGTAGATAAAAATAAAACCGTAATTGTATATGGCGATACTATAAATGGCTGGGGAGAAGACGGGAGATTCCTCTGGATGCTTAGAATGGCTGGGTTAGAGGACTCTAAAATTTTAAACGGGGGATTCAATCTATGGAAAACTAAGGGCTATGAAACCACAAAGGATATTCATATACCTAAAAAAACTGAGCTTACCATTGAAAAGCTAAATGATAGACTTACCGTAGATACAAATTGGATTAAAGAAAATCTACAATCAGCTAAAATACTAGATAGTAGAAGTAAAGAGGAGTATGATGGGGCAGTTAAATTTGGCGAAGCAAGGGGAGGTCATATTCCAGGAGCTATTCATATGCCCTATAGAAATTTGCTTAACGAAGATGGCACATTAAAAAATCAAGAAGAACTTCAAATCATATTTAAAGAAGCAGGTATAGATAAGGAAGACGAGATAGCAGTATATTGTACAGCGGGAATTAGATCATCTCATTTAACTATGGTACTAAAATTGGCTGGATACACTAAGGCTAAAAACTACGACGAGTCCTTCTATACTTGGTCAGCAGATGAAAGTCTTGAACTTAAATAGTTTGGAGAATAGATATGAAAAAAAGTAATGATGAACTTATAAATGAATGTAGACAAATAGCAGAAAAGTATTATAAAGATGGAAAGTATCTATGCTCTGAGGCTGTTCTTTCTGCGGTTAATAAAGTCTTAGAATGTGGAATGCCCGAGGAATATATTAGGCTTACATCGGGATTCCCAGTGGGTATGGGAGGCGGAGGCTGCTCCTGTGGAGCCTTGACGGGAGGACAATGTGCAATTGGTCTTGTCTACGGAAGAAAAAAGCCCGGCGGCAGCAATAAAAAAATCATGAAGCTTTCAAAGGAGCTTCATGATAAATTTAGAGAGCAATATGGAAGTGCCTGTTGTAGAGTGCTTATTAAGGATTATAAATTTGGCTCTAAACAACATAAAGAGAGATGTACCAAAGTCACTGGAGATATAGCCCAGTTAGTAATGCAAATAATACTTAATAATCAAAGCTTAATATCCAAGGTGTTAAGTAAATAAAAACTAGGTCTGACCTAGTTTTTTTTTGCGAAAAATTACATAACTAAAACATTTAACTTAAATTAACTCGTTGTGCTAGTTAAAATTTACAACTAAAAAAGCTCCAACAATTATGTTAACCTATCATTGTAATCGCGACAAAACAAGATAGGAGG
>JANQEZ010000330.1 GCA_028278115.1 Clostridia bacterium | reverse complement strand
GTAATTATCATTTAATGTATAATATATGTAACTTAGTATCATGTATACTGTATACAAGTTATACATGAATGAGGAAATTGTTATCAAAGTTCTAGAAATGTAAATAATATAAATAACAATATCAAATTAAGAAAAGGGTGTGTTTTTAATGAATACATGGAATGGTTTCAAAAAAGGAAAATGGATGAAAGAGATAGATGTTCGTGATTTTATTCAAAAAAACTATATTCCTTACGATGGAGATGAGGAGTTTTTAGCGTCTGCTACCGATAGAACCAATGAATTATGGAGAAAAGTCCTTGAATTAATGGAAGAAGAAAGAAAAAAAGGAATATTGGGAGCGGATACCAAGACAGTTTCAACAGTAACCTCCCATGAAGCTGGATATATTGACAAAGATTTAGAACAAATAGTGGGTCTGCAAACCGACAAACCCCTTAAGAGAGGAATCATACCCTTTGGAGGACTAAGGGTTGTAAAAAAAGCTTTAAGTGCCTATGATTATGAATTAGATAAGCAAACAGAAGAAATTTTTTCAAATTATAGAAAGACCCATAATGGAGGAGTATTTGACGTATACACCGATGATATGAAAAAAGCAAGGAAGTCAGGAGTTATAACTGGTCTGCCCGATGCATATGGACGTGGAAGGATTATTGGTGATTACAGAAGGGTCGCACTATACGGTGTAGATAGGTTGATTGAAGAGAAAAGAGACGAAAAGAAGCAATTAGAAATGGAATATATGGAATACAAAGTAGTAAGACTTAGAGAGGAAATTGCAGAGCAGATTGAAGCCCTTCATGAGTTAAAGGAAATGGCTGAGAATTATGGACTTGATATTTCTTCCCCTGCTAAAAATGCAAAGGAAGCAGTACAGTGGACATACTTTGGATACCTTGGAGCAATAAAGCAGCAGGATGGAGCAGCTATGTCCTTAGGCCGAGTTTCAAGCTTTTTAGATATTTATTTTGAAAGAGATTTGAAAGCTGGAATCTTAAAGGAGAAAGAAGCTCAAGAAATTGTTGACCATTTTGTCATGAAGCTTCGTATGGTGCGTTTTCTCAGAACACCTGAGTATAATCAATTATTTTCTGGAGATCCAACATGGGTAACCGAGGTTATTGGAGGAATGGGTGTAGATGGTAGAAGCTTGGTTACCAAAACAAGCTATAGAATACTTCATACATTATATAATTTAGGCCCAGCCCCTGAGCCTAATTTAACAGTACTTTGGTCAGTACAGCTTCCAGAAAACTTTAAAAAGTATTGCTCTAAGGTTTCTATAGATACCAGCTCAATACAGTATGAAAACGATGATTTAATGCGGGAGTGGTTTGGCGATGACTATGGAATAGCATGCTGTGTATCTGCTATGAAGATAGGTAAGCAAATGCAATTCTTCGGTGCAAGAGCCAATCTAGCAAAGGCTTTATTATATGCAATTAATGGTGGTAGGGATGAAAAAACTGGTGAGCAAATTGGTCCAGAATTTGCTCCCATTACAGGAGATTATTTAGAATACCAGGAGGTAATGAGAAAATTTGATCAAGTGATGGATTGGCTTGCTCAATTATATATCAATACCCTTAATATAATCCATTTCATGCATGATAAATATAACTATGAAAAGCTTCAAATGGCATTACATGATAAGGATGTACTTAGAACTTCAGCCTGCGGGGTTGCTGGTCTTTCGGTAGTAGCAGATTCTTTATCAGCAATAAAGCACTCTAAAGTAAAGATTATAAGAAACGAAGAAGGTCTTGCAATAGATTACGAAGTAGAAGGAAGCTATCCGGCCTTCGGTAATAACGATGACCAAGTTGATGGAATTGCTGTAGACATAGTAAAGACTTTTATGAATAAGCTTCGTAAACATAAAACCTATAGAAGCTCAATACCTACACTTTCTATATTAACTATTACTTCAAATGTTGTGTACGGTAAAAAAACTGGAAGCACACCTGATGGAAGAAAGGCTGGAGAGCCCTTTGCTCCAGGTGCAAACCCAATGCATGGAAGGGATATAAAAGGTGCAGTGGCATCAATGGCATCAGTGGCAAAAATACCCTATGAACATTCTGAAGATGGTATTTCATATACATTTTCAATTGTCCCCGATGCATTAGGTAAAAAGAGCGAGGATAGAGCTAATAACCTAGTAGGTATTTTAGATGGATATTTTCACGAATCGGGGCATCATATAAATGTTAATGTTTTAAAGAAAGAGACTCTGATGGATGCTATGGAACATCCAGAGAAGTACCCACAGCTTACAATACGTGTATCAGGATATGCTGTAAACTTTATAAAACTAACTAGAGAGCAACAATTGGATGTGCTGCAAAGAACCTTTCATGAACGCTTTTAAGAAAAGTTGGTGTTAGCCTATGATTAGACTTGGTAAAGTTCACTCTGTTGAAACATGCGGTACATTAGATGGACCAGGAATTCGCTATGTCATCTTCTTCCAAGGCTGTCCTTTGAGATGTCAGTACTGTCACAACCCAGATACCTGGAAGTGTAATGGTGGAAATAAAGTCACCGTGGATGAGCTTATGGATGATATAAATAAATATAAATCCTTTATGAAATTTTCTGGTGGAGGCGTTACAGCCAGCGGCGGTGAGCCTTTGCTACAACATGGATTTCTAGAGGAGTTGTTTAAAAGATGTAAAGAAGAAGGTATTCATACAGCATTAGATACTTCGGGATGCATTATGATTCCTGAGACGAAGAAGGTCATTGAATATACTGATTTAGTTATTCTTGATATAAAGGCATATAATGATGACAAATACAAAGAGGTAACTAGGGCATCAGTAGCTCCAACTCTGGAATTTGCTAAGTATCTTGCTAATATTAATAAGCCAATGTGGATAAGATATGTTTTAGTTCCTGGCTTAACCGATGATTTTAATGAAATCAAAGAATTGGCTTTGTTTTTATCAAAGCTTAAAAATATTAAAAGGGTAGAAATTCTACCCTTTCATAAAATGGGAGAATATAAATGGGAAGAACTAGGGTATGAATATAAGCTTGGAGATACAGAAGTCCCTACTGATGAAGTAATAGAGAAAGCAAAGAAAATCTTCAAAGAATCTAAATTAAATATAATTTAACCCCTTGTGCTAGTTCATGCTGCCGGGGGTATTTGATATTTCCTTTTCGCTTATGCTATGAACCTGTTTTTCTTATATTTTGTAGGTTAAAACAG
>JANQEZ010000328.1 GCA_028278115.1 Clostridia bacterium | reverse complement strand
AAAGTGTTGAGAAAAATGAAGAGCTATATCAAGAGATAGACAGCTTAACCAAAAAGGAAAGACATACCATTTTTATAATAACAGATGAGGGAAATAAGACTATGGGTGAAATTGCAGAGAGGCTGGGGGTTACAGTAAGTACACCTACCACTACCATAAATCGCTTGATAAAGAAGGAGTATGTTTGTAGACATACAGGTGAGGAGGATAGAAGAAAGGTTTTAGTGAGTTTAACAGAAAAGGGAAAGCGTTTTTATAAAGATATGCTTAATCTAAAGATGAAAAATCTAGAAATAATATTTGAGAGCTTATCAGATATAGAGCTAGATATGTTTAGAAGGTTAATGCAAAAGCTAGATAAGACCTTATAAATAGTTTCTATTTTTTTGCATAAATACTTGGAAATACGTAATATATGAAAATCCAATAAATATATGATTTCTAGTAATTCTTTGAGTAAGGAATTACATAGTAAGGAGTGGGTGCTTTTTATGGAACAAAAGAATAATGAATATATAACTAAGGGACCGATTTTAAATGCACTGGTGAAGCTGTCCTTGCCCATAATGATAGGGCAGTTGATTCAAACCTTTTACAATTTAGCCGATACCCTTTGGGTTGGGAGACTTGGAAAAGAAGCTTTAGCGGCTGTATCCATAAGCTTTCCCATTGTTTTTCTTATGATATCACTAGGTGTTGGATTAACAATTGCTGGGACAGCACTTATAGCTCAAAATAAAGGAGCAGGAAAGGACGAAGAAGTAGATAAGATTTTAGCCCAGCTTATTAGCTTTGTAGGAATATTATCAGTGATACTATCAGCTATAGGCTTTATTTTCAGTGAACAGTTTATCATATGGATGGGAGCGGAGGCAAATATAATTGCAGATGCAGCTGGATATCTGAGGATAATATTTGTGGGCATACCAGCCATGTTTATATTCTTTATCTTTGCAGCAGCTTTAAGGGGAATAGGAGATACTATTACACCTTTGAAAATGACATTGTTTTCAGTAGTTTTAAATGTTATACTTGACCCGCTTCTTATCTTTGGAATAGGACCATTCCCTTATATGGGTGTTCGTGGAGCGGCAGTTGCAACAGTTATTGCTAGGGCAGTTGCAACAGTATATGCCATGATTGTATTAATATCAGGAGAAAAGAATCTTCAGTTCAAATTGAAATATCTTAAGCTTGATTTTAAAATAATAAAAAATGTAATTAGAATTGGTATTCCTTCTTCTGTTCAGCAGTCCATGCTATCTTTATCCCAAATTGCCATGACATCAATTGTAGCAGCCTTTGGTACAGCTACTTTAGCGGCATATGGAATAGGAAATAGAATTATCAGTATTGCCACCATGCTGATAATGGGTATATCTACAGCTACAACCACAATGGTGGGTCAGAATATTGGTGCAGGAGAGAAGGAAAGGTCCGAGAATATAGCAAAAACAAGCCTTTTACTTACATTTGGAGCATTGACAGCCCTTGGTATTTTGGTATTTATAATTCCTAATCAATTGATCAGTGCATTTAACAGGGAATCAAATGTTTTGCTTCATGGCTTCTCATACCTAAGAATTACTGCACTTTTCTACGGAATTATGGGCGTACGAATGGTAGTTAACGGTATATTTAGAGGTGCAGGTAAAACCAGCACCACAATGATATTATCCATCATAGCCTTTGTTGTTTTGAGAATCCCTTTATCATATATACTATCAAATGCTTTAGAATGGAATCAGACAGGAATATGGTGGGGAATTGCAGCCTCAGATGCTATTGGAGCTATCGTGAGTTTAGCTTGGCTTAAGCTTAGTAATTGGAGTGAAAATGTATTGATTGACAAAGAAAACGAAGATATAGAAATAGCTTAATATAAAATATCAAAATCCTAGAGTAAAAAAGCCTCTATATGAATAGTGGTTTTTTTGCTGTATTGGGATTGATAAATATAAAATAAGTTATCTAAAGACCTAATCAATATGTATAAATTAAGTCATAATAAAATAATCTATAGAGACTTAGACTTTACTATATGAAGTATAGAGGGTAAGTAGAGAATATATAAAAAAGGGGATAGATTTATGGAAAATCCAAATAAGGTATTATCGAGGGAGAATATGATATTTGCTCTGGCGAGAAGGGGGAGATATTTACCAAATATTTTTTTAGCTGTAATTATTATAATAGCCTTTATATATGGAATAGATATGGTGCTGATGGCTACTCCATTATTAGGTATCGGTAGAAGCCTTGCTACAAAGAGCTTGAATGGAAGAGCCTTCTTTTTTTCATTGAACTATTTGGTTATTCCTTTTGGATTTTATATTTTGACCTTCTTTGCATGGGTGAGGTTAATTGAAAGAAGACCAATATACACAATGGGACTCATAAGAAAAGGCAGTCTTAAGAAGTACTTAAGAGGATTTGGGTTTGGAGTGCTGATGATTCTATTTTGCATTATTATCTTTGCGGCTTTGAATCTCGTAACTATTGATACCTCAAATCCATCAATAAAGGGTTTTAATGCCCTTGGCAGCGTGCTTATTCTTTTAGTTGGATGGCTGGTGCAGGGAGCATCGGAGGAGATAATGGTAAGGGGTTGGCTTTTACCAGTGGTGGGCTCAAGACATAATGTGGCTTTGGGAATCTTCATATCCTCCACTATTTTTGGGGCACTACATTTGGGCAATCCAAATGTGAATGTTTTGCCTATGATAAACCTAGTATTATTTGGAGTCTTTGCAGCCCTTTATGTTATATGGGAGGGTGGGCTTTGGGGTATATGTGCACTTCACAGCTCTTGGAACTGGGCACAGGGAAATGTATTTGGCTTTGAAGTCAGTGGAACATTGCCTGTAGGAGGTATGTTGATTGACTTTCAGCCGGTTGCAGACTCGGATTTAATCACCGGTGGAGCCTTTGGGATTGAAGGTGGCGTGGTTTGTAGTATAACATTGCTGCTTGGAATTGGAATACTATTTTTCTTGATTAAAACAAGAAAATGATTATATTAATGCAATACTTTAACCCCTTGTGCTAGTTCATGCCACCGGGGGTATTTGATATTTCCTTTTCGCTTATGCTATGAACCTGTTTTTCTTATATTTTGTAGGTTAAAACAG
>JANQEZ010000327.1 GCA_028278115.1 Clostridia bacterium | reverse complement strand
TCTTATATTTTGTAGGTTAAAACAGATTCATAAAAATCACTCAAATGAAATATCAAAACCCCCTTAAGTATTGAATAACTAAAATTAATGATTTACTAGTACAACGAGTTAATTTAATATTTTCAAAGAAAAAAATGTAAGGCATTTATTGTTGTCTTTGAAAAATGAATTAGGGTTTAAAAGCGTTTATCTTTAAATACTTTGAAAATTATTTTCAATAAATAATATCGCTCGAATAGGATTATATCAGATTATTTTGTCGTATTTTGTCATTTCTTGTTCTAATTTGTTAATTTTTTTGGAAAAATGTTTGAGCTTCTTAACAATAAAAAAATCACTTCTTTATGTGTATTCCACTCTAAAGAAATGATTTTAATTTGAATATCTGAAAATCATAATAATTTTAAAAAATCCCCTTGTTTAGCCTATATCTATTTCTTTTCCCCATGAATCTCTATATCGGTTTTTTCGACTATTCTATTGTTTTCATCGACAAAAACTATTTTGGGCTTCATGGTTTTTGCTTCATCTTGGGACAGCCAGCAGTATGCGATTATTATGATATTGTCGCCGGGCTGTACTAGTCTGGCTGCTGCACCGTTTAGGCAGATAACGCCGCTGTGGGCTGGGCCTTCTATTACGTAGGTTTCTAGTCTGGCTCCGTTATGATTGTTTACTATCTGCACCTTTTCTCCTGGAAGGATTCCTGCTGCATCTATTAGAGTTTTGTCTATGGTTATGCTTCCTACATAGTTTAAATCCGCCTGAGTTACTTTGGCTCTATGAATTTTACTTTTGAACATATTAATTATCATTATTATACCTCCAGCCTTATGTTGTCTATTAGTCTAGTTTTTCCTATTTTTACTGCTAAAGCTATTAGAAGGCTTCCCTTTATTTCTTCTATTGGCTCTAGTGTTCTGTCGTTTACTATTTCAATATAGTCTATCTGCGATAGGGGCTCGCTGTTTATCTTTTCGGTAATGACTTTCCTTATTTCTAGGGCATTTCTTTCTCCGTCCTTTATCATTTCCTGAGCTTTAGCTAATGCTGTGGAGAGTATTGCAGCCGCCTTTCTTTCATCATTAGTCAAATAAGTGTTTCGTGAGCTCATGGCAAGTCCATCCTCTTCCCTCACTATAGGGCAGGGTACTATTTCGACTCCAAGGTATAAATCCCTTACCATCTGCTCTATGACTGCCACCTGCTGGGCATCTTTTTGACCAAAGTATGCTCTGTCGGGGGTTACTATGTTAAAGAGCTTAGTTACTATTGTGGTGACTCCTTTGAAATGTCCGGGTCTTGAAGCTCCACAGAGCTTTCCTGTAATATCACTGGCTATTTCCACATAGGTTGCGGCTCCAAGGGGATACATTTCTGCAGCCGCTGGAGCAAAGACTATATCTGCTCCAGCGGATTCAACTAGATTGCTGTCCCTTTCTAAGTCCCTTGGATAGGTTTCAAAGCCTTCTCCTTCTCCAAATTGTGTAGGGTTTACAAAAATACTAACTACAACTAAATCATTTTCTGCCCTTGCTCTTCTGACAAGGGAGAGATGTCCTTCATGGAGGTATCCCATTGTGGGAACAAAACCTATTGTTTTACCATTTCTTTGGGCTTCTTTTACAGCTATTCTCATGTCCTTTATTGTGTTTAGTATCTTCATTGGTTTCCTCCTTTTTCAAGATAGGTTACAGGTGATGGGTGACAGAGCCTTTTTGGTCACTCCTGAAATCTTTTCCCCGTAACCTGTAACCCGTTACCTTCATTTAATACAATTTCTCAAGCACCTCATCATCTATGCTAAAGGTATGCTCCTTTGCGGGGAAGATACCTTGATTTATTTCATCTATATAGCCTTTTGCAGCTTCTTTTATGTGATGGGACAGCTTTGTATATTGTTTTACGAATTTAGGTACGAAGTCTGTATACATTCCAAGTATATCCTGGGTTACTAATACCTGTCCATCGCAGTGTTTTCCTGCACCTATTCCTATGGTTGGTATGTCCAGCTTTTCACTGATGAGCTTTGCTAATCTTTCAGGAACACATTCTAATACTATGGCAAAAACCCCTGCCTCCTGCAGCAGTAGGGCATCTTCGATTATTTTTCTAGCTTTTTCTTCGCTTTTTCCCTGTACTTTAAATCCTCCAAACATATTTATGGATTGGGGTGTAAGACCAAGATGACCGACAACTGGTATTTGTGCATTGACTATGGCTTTTATTTTATCAATAACTTCTGTACCGCCCTCTAGCTTCACTGCATGGACACCGCCTTCCTTAACGAGTCTGCCGGCATTTTTAATGCTGTCTTCAAGGCTGATATGATAGGATAAAAATGGCATATCTCCTATGACCATAGCATTTTTGGTACCCCTTGCAACTGCTTTGCAGTGGTGAATCATATCCTCCATTGTGACCTGTAATGTGTTTTCATATCCCAGCATAACCATTCCCAAAGAATCCCCAACAAGCAGACTGTCCACATTGGCTTCGTCTAAAAGCTTTGCAGTTGAGTAGTCATAAGCTGTTAGCATAGAAATTTTTTTGCCTTCTTTTTTAGCCTTTAAAAATGAGCTTACAGTAAATTTTTTATTCGCCATTTCCTTCACCTCTTAAAATATTTTGTAGTTCTTTTATTTTTTTATTATCATTCAATCTATCCTTTTTCGCTAGCTCCAAGGTCATATTACCCATTAATCTATAAAAATCCATTCTATCCTGTACTGTGTTTTTAATGGATTTGATATGGTTTTCTACCGTCTCTATGTCTCCTCTAGCTATGGGCCCCGTCAATGCTTTTTCTGGTCCGAGCTTGTAAATATTTTTAATTGTTCCTTCGATAAGTGGATATAAAGCTTTATATCCATCGTCAGACTTTATTCCTATGGCTTCAAATAGGGATAGTCCCCAGTCCATCAAGGTTACTAGATAGTTTGAAACTACACAGGCACCAGCATGGTATATGCTTTTTTGCTCCTTGGTTATCTTAAAATATTTATTTCCTGTGGCTTTTAGTATCTCCTCAAGTATGTGTATTTTCTCTTTATCGCCTTCAATGCTAAAAACTGTATCCTTTAAATCCATAACTGCCTTTTCTATATCTGCAAAGGCTTGAAGTGGGTGAAGGGAGTATGTAAAGCATCCTTTTTCCTTCACAGCTTTTAGGATTTCAGATGATGAGGCTCCACTCATATGGACTACTATTTGGCCTGTGGATAATATATTCTCCTTGGTTAACTTCTCCACAATTTTTGCGATTTCGTCATCATTTGTTGTTATTAAGATGATGTCTGCACTGTGGGTTAGCTCATTGATGCTGCTATAGGCCCTGCTATTACAAAATCTAGCGGCATTTTGGGCTGATTTCTCGCTTCTACTATGGTATCCTTTTACGTTGAAGCCATTATTTGATAAGTATTTTCCAAAGGCTGTTCCCACTTTGCCGGCTCCGATAAATCCAATGTTCATGTTTTAACACATCCTTTAGGACAAAGACGTCTGTAGACGCTTTGTCGGCTCTTAGCTCTTAGCTCTTGGCTCTTAGGAATAGATATGGGACAAAGAGGCTTTGTCCAGTTCGTGGTTAGTGGCTGTTATTGTCATTCTTATGGGTGTTAGTTATAAAAAAGTTAATTACATTAAAAAACCCCTTCTCAGCCTTTATAAAAGTAGACAGGGAAAGGGGGTATAAATGAAAAAACCTTCAGAGCATAAGCAAAGAAGGGTATCTTTATAGTGATAATACCTTCCGTCTCGGTCCACAGCACAGGCTCAGAGCAGATTAACGACTATTTTTAGTTTTTAAATAGATTATGATAATATGGTATAGCTCTCATATGGGATACTATCCAGTTACATTTTATCATAATGCTTTTGTCAGTACAATATGCAAAACCTTCGTGATTTTTGAGGTTGTAGGCTTTAGGCTTTTACAGGGCTTCTATTGGGTATATATATGCTTTTAGAGCTCCATATGGGATAACATTCCTTCTATGAACTTCTTTACGTTGATTTTTCCTTTGTAGGGGGATTTTTCTCTCATGTAGTCCATTTGTCTTTTTACTTCGGTGAAATCAAAAAGTGAGGTGGAATATTTTTCAAATTTTACGTTTCCATAATCCTCTATGCCTATGCTTGCCACATTTTCTAGGGAGGATTGTATTACTCTCCTGACTCTTTGCTCTATTGCCTTAACGGATACGCTTGATTTCTTTTCGTCTTTATATTTTTTTATCAGCATTCTATATAAATCACTTGTTTTATAGCTATGGAATTTTACTCCTAGCCTTTTTCTTTCTTCAATAATCATTTCTATTATATTCATCAAATCGCCGCTTCCCGATTCTCCTAGTATTCCTATATCAGAAAAGACCTTCGTTATTTCTTCTTTAGCACAGGCAGTGCTTGTATTATTGACATTATCACTGAATATCCTGTAATTGCTCTTTTCCAGTGTTTTCCCGATTAGAGATAGGGCTCTTTTATAGTTTAAAGTCTCGATTGCCTTTTCAATTATTGATACCACTTCTATGACATTGATGGGTTTATTAATAAAATACTCTATACCACTTCTATAGGCATCTGCAATCATGTCCTTGGAGGTGACCTCTGATATCATTATAAATTGTGTGCTTGAATCCCTTTTTTTTATTTCCTTTACGATGTCTATTCCATCAACCGAGGGCAGTAAAAGGTCCACCAATGCAATATCTGGCATGAGCTCCTCTATTTCTTCGATGGCATTTTTTCCATCCTCTGCTTCTCCAACGACATAGCCGAGTCTATAATTATCAATTATGTTTGATAATATTCTCCTTATTCCCGGGTCATCGTCGATTATATAAAATGCTGGCTTCATTTACCTGACCTCCTTAGAAACGATGGCATCAATTGGAACATACACCATAAAGCTTGTACCATGCATAAGCTTTGAAGTAACCTCTATTTTTCCTCCAAAGTAATTATAGGCTATATGCTTAACATGGGTAAGTCCTAAGCCCGTTGACATCTGTCCAGTCTTTCTATCGAATTTCGTTGAAAACCCCGGCTCAAATATGACGCATATGTCCTCGTCCTTGATTCCACTTCCTGAATCAGTTATTGTAAAGAGGACATAATCTTTTTCCACTCTTTGGGAAATCCTTATACATCCCTTGTTATCTATGGCTTCAATGCTGTTAATCATTAGATTGTTGATTATTGATATAAGCTGATAATAGTCCTTTATTGGATAATTATATGTGTAATCAATGGATATTTCAATCTCTTTTCCTATATCTTCTATGTATCTCATTGTATTATCCCGAAGCATTTTCAATATGATGGACAGCTTTATGGTATTTTCCTTGTTTTTCTTTGGCAGTAATCTTTCTATACCGGAAACCACCCTTTGATTGTCCTTCTTAATTTCATGAATATCCTTGGAAAGCTTTAGCATTCTTTTCTTTAGTCTATTGGTATAATCTATATCAATGCTTTCCTTTACTCCCTTTAGTTCTGTATAAATTGAATAGCATCTTTCCATAGCCTGCTCTATGTCCTGCATATTTTTTTTAAGAAAGAATATCTCCGTCTTCATATCGGCAGTAAATAACAATAGATTTATATATCTTTTCTGGTGTTCATCCTTAAGTATGAACATGTTATAGGCTTTAATGCTGGAAAATAGGACAAAGGCTATGGTAGCCCTCAGAAATCCTGCGGTAATGATACTGGTCAAGATAACTTCTATTAAGGGCTTTGAAAACTCTTGTCTTACTACAGCTTCGGAAATGTTAGAGAATAGGTCTGAGATACCTACTAAAAATATGAAAAATATAGGCTGTTCTTTATATTTTCTTATGTTAAGTTGATGCAGAACGAATCCAAATATTATATAAAATATAGCCGATGGAAAATGCTTAAGTGCTATCTCGGGAGCATCTAAAACTCTATTTACTTGTATTATATCAATTGTAAATCTAAAGATAAAAACTGAAATTGCTGTATAGCCTGTGGTTATAGGGATTGATATGTCTTGAAAGTTCAATATTAAGAATGTTAAAATAGCTATTCCAATGGATAGTCTAAAGTCAGAGTTAAATGGATTTATGTAAACCTGTCCCATTAATGTGGTTATGATTGCTACTAAAATAGTCCGTTTTAAGGTGTCTTTACTCATGTAATAACACTTCCCAATTTTAAGATAAAAGAGTATTATATCCATATTCCCATAAGATTTATTTCGACATAATAGTATTTTTTCCTTTTTTTAGTTTTTAACTCACAAGAAAGGATAACTCCTATTAGCAAATTTTGATGAGGCTTAGGTTCATTTTGGGGTCAATTCTTTTAAGTATAGGCTAAGCTTGAAATTAGAGACATTCTTATTGGTCTTTTCTAAAAAAATCTAGTATACGGTTTAATTGAAAATAAAAAAGCCCTATTTTTTCATAAGTATGAAAAAAGGACTTTTTATAGCTTTAATAACCATCTTTCATTGTTCTCGCTTTTAGCCGTTAGCCAATAACTATCTACAGCTTTTCCTTATAATCAATTCTGTTGGAATTACTACTTTCTTTGAAATCTCTCTATTTTGGTTGATTCTTTCGTCCATTAGTCCAACGGCAGTAATTCCCATGAATTCTGTATGAATTTTTACTGTACTCAGGGGAGGAACTATGTATTTTGAAGTGGGTATGTCATCAAAGCCTATTATGCTGACATCCTTTGGCACATTTATGCCTGCTTCGTGGAGGGCTTTAATAGCACCGATTGCCATTGAATCGCTGGCTATGAAGAAGGCTGTTGGCAAATCAGCTCCTTTAATAGCCTTTTTCATTAAGCTGTAACCATCTTCGGCTGTAAATCTACCAAGATAAATATATTTTTTATCATAAATCTCTTTATTTTTTACAAACTCTATATATGTTGTCTCTCTTTCATCCTCTATAAGCTCTCTATTTTCTCCTATATATTCCCGACCTCCAATATATCCGATTTTTCTGTGGCCTAGATTTAATAGGTATTCTAGCAGCTCTAGAACTGCTTTTCTAAAGTTGATGACTATGGAGTCGTAAAGCCTTTCATTTGGAGAAAAATCTACAAAAACAATATGCTTGGAATAGTTTGAAAGCTCGTCAACTTCTGTTTTGCTGAATTTTCCAATGGCTATGACACCATCGAGATTATTAAGCTGGTCATTAGCTTGTTTGATATCACCTTTAAAGATTGTTATTATTTCTAGCTGCTTATTAAAGCATTCCTTTTCAATTCCCATCCTGATGGAAAGATAATAGGGGTCCTCTAGCTCCTGAGTTTGGGAATACCAATGTATGAGTCCTATCTTGCCTCTTTTATTGAAGGTTTTACTTTTCCTTCTTTCATTACGGGTTTTATAATCTAATTCCTCAGCTATTTCAAAGATTTTCTTCCTTGTGCCATCGGTCACCGAAAGACTGATATCGTAGTTGAGTACACGGGATACGGTGGCAGGGGATACTCCAGCTATGTTAGCAATGTCTTTTATAGTTGCCATAATATTCTTCCTTCCAAGATTGTTTTTAGGTTTTTTGCAAAGATTATCTGTACTATTATTAAATTGTATTTACTGCTTCAAGTTTATAATTTTTCTTCTATATTTTAAACCTTAGGAATGTTGAATATTCCTATTTATTGTAGCTTTATAAGTTAACCCCTTGTGCTAGTTCATGCCACCGGGGGTATTTGATATTTCCTTTTCGCTTATGCTATGAACCTGTTTTTCTTATATTTTGTAGGTTAAAACAG
>JANQEZ010000325.1 GCA_028278115.1 Clostridia bacterium | reverse complement strand
GGACTCTGCTATAGGACTAACAGCCATACAGGGTAGAGACAAAATGGATAGTACCAGTATCCAGTATGAAATAGAGGAGGACTATCTAAAGGGTATTGAGGATGGTGTAAAGGGTTTCAAGATTGGAGTACCAAGGGAATTTTTCAAGGCTGGTCTTGATGCTGAAATAAAGAAGTCTGTAGAGGATTCCATAGGAAGGTTTGAAAAAATGGGGGCAGAAATAGAAGAGTTTTCCCTTCCCATCGGTGACTCTGGGCTATCGGCATATTATATAATTTCATCGGCTGAAGCCAGTGCCAATTTAGCTAGATACGATGGAGTGAGATTTGGTCACCGTACTAAAGAGTTTAATGGGATTGAAGAGCTTATGGTTAAGACTAGAAGTGAAGGCTTCGGTGATGAGGTAAAGAGAAGGATTATGATGGGAACCTATGTCCTTTCCTCGGGATATTATGACGCATACTATAACAAGGCTATGAAATATAGAAAGAAAATCAAAGAAAGCTTTAAGGAGGCCTTTGAAAAGTATGATTGTATACTAGGACCCACATCCCCTGTGCTGCCCTTTAATATAGGTGAAAAATCAGAGGACCCCCTTGAGATGTATTTATCTGATATATATACTGTAAACATCAATATGGCAGGACTACCTGCAATATCTGTACCATGTGGTTTTAGCAGCCTAAAGCTGCCAATTGGGCTTCAGCTCATAGGAAATTACTTCAGCGAGAAAAAGCTTTTTAGATCGGCATTTGCCTTAGAGCAGGATTTAATTATATGGTATAAAGCTCCAGAGTTTAAGGGGGTATGATAATGGCATATGAAACTATAATAGGATTAGAGATACATGTTGAATTAGATACAAAATCAAAGATATTTTGTTCATGCTCAACGAAATTTGGAGCAGAGCCAAACGAAAACACTTGTCCCATATGTACAGGTATGCCTGGGACTCTTCCCGTGTTAAATGAGGAGGTTGTAAATTTAGCTGTAAAGGCTGGTAAGGCTTTAAAGTGTGAGATAAACAGAATAAATAAAACCGATCGCAAAAACTACTTTTATCCAGATAGTCCAAAGGCATACCAAATATCTCAGTACGATATGCCCATATGCCTGGGGGGAGAAGTTGAAATAGATTTAGGTGATAAAACTAAAAAAATAAACATTACAAGAATCCATATAGAAGAGGATGCGGGAAAGCTTATACATTTGGAGGATGAACCCTATACCTTGGTGGATTATAACAGGACGGGAGTGCCCCTTATAGAAATAGTTACTGATCCCGATATGAGGTCCCCAAAGGAGGCGGTAACCTTCCTAAAGGAATTAAAGTCGATACTACAATATGCAGAGGTTTCAGACTGTCGTATGGAGCAGGGCTCCCTTAGATGTGATGCCAATATATCTATTAGAGAGATAGGTAAGGAGCATTACAACACCAAGGTTGAAATAAAAAACCTAAACTCCTTTAAAGAGGTTGGTAAGGCCCTTGAAAAGGAAGAAAAAAGGCAGAAAGAGCTTTATGGCTTTGGTGAAGGCCATAAGGTAAAGCAAGAAACAAGGAAATGGGATGCCGGAAAGGGTAGAACCATACCCATGAGGTCAAAGGAGGATGCCCATGATTATAGATATTTTCCTGAGCCGGACCTACCGCCTGTATTCATAGAAGAGGAACTAATCAAGGAGATAAGCAGCACACTTTCAGAGCTTCCAAGGGAAAGAAGGTTAAGATTTGTAGCAGAATACGGATTGAGGGAAAAGGAAGTCGGGGTATTGGTTTCAGATAAGGGACTATCAGAGTACTATGAAGAGGTTGTTTCCTTAGGATGCAAGCCAAGGGAAGTGGCAAATTGGATTACGGTTGAGGTTTTAAGGGTATTAAAGCAGACGGAAGAAATACCTATTAAAGCTCAGTATCTTGCTAAATTAATGGATTTAGTGGATAAAGGAACAATCAGCCGCTCTGCTGCCAAGGAGGTTTTTGAAGAAGTAATTGAATCTCAAAGAAATCCAGAGGAAATAGTAAAGGAAAAGGGATTATCCCAGATAAGCACAGAGGATGTACTAAAGAAGGTCGTAGATAAGGTATTATCAATGAATCCAAAGGCTGTAGAGGACTTTAAAAAGGGCAAGGGAAAAGCAGTAGGATTTCTTGTGGGTCAAATTATGAAGGAAACCAAGGGTCAGGCAAATCCCGCTGTAGCTAGGGAGATACTTACCAGAAGCTTGAAAGAAGTATAGATTATAATTTTGTAGTATTCCTATACCTTTTCAGAGAAAATTATGAAGGAGTTTGTATTTTTTCTCTGGAAAGGTCAAATTTTAAAGGCAAAATCTCCATAAAGTTTTTGAAAAAAGGATAAAAATATGATAAATATATATACTAAGCATATAGATTTTAAAGGCAGTGTTTGCAAATGTTAAAGTAAACATCACTTTGCAGTTATTTGTGAATAAATATCAATTTGAATTATTTCTCAATAATCAACTAGGTAATTATATTGACATATTACATAATATTTCATATACTTTGAATATTAATAGTGTTTCAAAGGAGAGAATACTAATGAATTTACCCCACTTAAAGATAGGCCATCTGATTGCAAAGGTACCGATTATGCAGGGTGGTATGGGTATAGGCATTTCTCTTTCAAAATTAGCTTCAGCTGTGGCTAATGAAGGAGGAATAGGCATTATATCTGGAGTACAAATAGGCTTTAGAGAAAAGGATTTTAAAACAAATAATGATGCTGCCAATATCAGAGGACTGATTAAGGAAATTAGAAAGGCAAGAAGCTTAAGGCCAAAGGGAATTTTAGGAGTAAATATGCTGTCGGCAGTTAATAATTATAAGGAAATGGTAAAAGAAGCCGTAAAGGAAAAAATTGATATTATTATTTCAGGGGCAGGGCTTCCTAAAAACCTACCTGAGTTAGTGATGGGCTCAGATACGAAAATTGCTCCAATCGTTTCGTCGGGAAAAGCTGCCTCCATTATAACAAAAATGTGGGATAGAAAGTATAAATATATTCCAGATGCTGTGATTGTAGAAGGACCCTATGCAGGAGGACATCTAGGCTTTTCTTTAGAACAATTGACTTCAATCAAGCTTCCAAGTTTAAGTGAGTTGGTGAATGAAGTAATTGAGGCACTGAGACCCTTTGAGGAGAAGTATAAAAAGAAGATACCTGTAATTGCTGCCGGTGGAATCTATACAGGAAAAGATATCGCAGACTTTTTAAAAATAGGTGCAGCAGGAGTTCAAATGTCAACGAGATTTGTTGCTACAGAGGAATGTGATGCCCATATTAATTTTAAGAAGGCATATATAGCTGCTGGTAAAGAGGATATCCAGCTTGTTAAAAGTCCTGTTGGAATGCCGGGACGTGCAATACGAAATGCCTTTGTAAAATCTTTAGAAGTACAAAACCAGAAGGTTAAAAGATGTTACAATTGTCTAAAGCCATGTGACCCAGTTACTACACCCTATTGTATATCCGATGCCTTAATAGCGTCAGCCCAGGGTAATGTAGAAGATGGATTAGTATTTGTAGGAAGCAATGCCTTTAAAATGAAGGAGATTGTCACTGTAAAGGAATTGATAAAAGAGCTGGTAAATGAAGCAGCTCAGTTTCTAAATAAATAGTATAAATTAATAACTGAAATATAGAATCAAGTAAATTGCATATTTACTACACTAAAAGATATATACCTCTAAAACCCTAGAGCTATACCGTATTTATTATGCAATTTTGCCAAGTCAGATAATTTTAAAAGAATTTTTTGTGTGTACAAGGAATTCTTTTTTTATTGCTAAAAAGCTCAAACATTTTCTTAAAGAAATTGCATAGCTAAAATAGAGGAAAATAAATGGTTAGAAGGGAAATTGCAGCTATTACCAGTTTAAATTTATCATAATTTAATATTTCTAAAGAAAAAATATACAATAGAGAATCCAAATTAAACTTTTGACTGGAATCTCTAAAGCATTTATTGTTTTCTTTGAAAAATTAATTGAGTTTAAAAGTCTTTATCTTTAATGACAAAACCAAGGACATGTATTAGAATATATGTATAAATAATTTTTTACGATAAGTAAAATTAATATAGGAGGATTGAATATGAATACGAAGGAAATTATGGACTTAGCTTTAGAGCTGGCTGGGCTAAAGGATATACCAGCAGATTCTGGGATCATAGTTGAAGGAGAGAATATAAAAAAGATATTATTTGGGATAGATATGGATACTTCAGAAATTCTTCTAGCAAAGGATTTAGGAGCAGACTGTGTAATCAGCCATCATCCAACGTCTGGAAGACCTCTTATAGATTTTCATGAGGTAATGGAGGTACAAATAGATAAGATGGTGGAGTTTGGCATTACTATAAATAAGGCACAGAAGGTATTAAAAAAGAGGATGGGTAAGGTTAAAAGAGGTATGCATGTAAAAAATTATGACAGAGTAGGCTCAGCAGCTAAGCTTATTAATATCCCATACCTAAATATCCATATACCTGCTGATATAATAACTGAAAACTATGTGCAGGATTTTTTGAATGAAAAGTTTAATGATAAGCCTAAGACTAAACTAGGTGAAGTAGCTTGTGCACTTAGAGAAATAAATGAATATAGTGAAGCCATAGCAGGACCAGCTATATGGGTAGGTTCGGAAAATGATTACGCAGGCAAAATTGCTGTGCTAATGGCGGGAGGAACTAATGGAGGTGCAGATGTATTCAAAGCCTATTTTGAAGCTGGAGTAGGTACAATAATATGCATGCATGTACCGGAGGATGTAAAAGAGGCTGTTGAAAAGCAAAATATCGGAAATATAATCGTTGCTGGACATATAGCAAGTGATGCCATTGGACTAAATATTCTTATTAAAGAAATAGAGAAAAGAGGAGTAGAAGTCACAAAAATGTTTGGTATCATTTAGAAAACAAATCAAAAAAAGTAAATATTTCATAAAAAACCCTAATTTTTTATCTTTGGGGTTTTTATTTTTGGAAAAAAGCTGTATAATATATGATAATTAAAGGAATTTTCAAAATTTTATAGAATAGTATAAATGTTCAAAGAAAAATATGAGGGAGGAAAAGTATGAAGAATTATAAAGTTGACAAAATAAGAAATGTCGCACTATTGGGCCACGGTGGAAGCGGAAAGACTACATTAACAGAATCAATGCTATATACTACAAAGGTTGTAAAAAGAATGGGCAAAGTAGAAGACGGTAATACAGTTTCTGATTTTGATAAAGAAGAAATATCTAGACAATTCTCAATTGGAACTTCAGTTATTCCAATAGAATGGAATAATTCTAAATACAATATATTGGATGCTCCCGGTTATTTTGATTTTTCCGGTGAAGTTATAAGTGCACTTAGAGTAGCTGGTGGTGCAATCATAATGGTAGATGCTACTTCTGGTGTTGAAGTAGGTACTGAGAAGGCATGGAAATATACGGAAGAACGAAAGATGCCAAAGATTATATTTATTAACAAAATGGATAAGGAAAACGTTAACTATGATAAGTTGATTGCTGAACTTAGAGATAAATTTGGTAAGAAAATTGCTCCATTTGCTATACCTATGGGAGAAGGTTCAAACTATAAAGGTTTTGTAAATGTAGTAGATATGGTGGGAAGAGAATATAATGGTAAGGAATGCGTAGATGTTGCTGTTCCAACTGAGATGGAGGATAAGATAGCACCAGTTAGAGAAATGCTTATAGAATCCGTTGCTGAAAGTGATGAAGAATTACTTGAAAAGTATTTTGAAGGTGAAGAATTCACTGCTGAAGAAATACACAATGGTTTAAGAAAAGGTGTTTTAGCAGGTGAGGTTGTACCTGTATTAGTTGGCTCTGCTGCTAATAATATAGGTATCCATACATTATTTGAAATGGTGTTTGACTACATGCCTACGCCAAAGGATATGCATAATGGTGAGTACGAGGGAGTACACCCAGATAGTGAAGAAGTGGAGATTAGAAAAGTAGATGAAAAGGAGCCGTTTTCAGCTCTGGTATTTAAAACCATAGTCGATCCATTTGTTGGAAAGATATCTCTATTTAAGGTTTATTCAGGAAAACTTGCTAAGGATATGGAAGTACTCAATGCCAATAAAGACGAAAAAGAAAAATTCGGAAGCTTATTTATGCTAAGGGGTAAAAATCAGGTAGATTGCAGTGAGGTTGTGGCAGGGGATATAGGTGCTACAGCGAAGCTACAGCATACTGAGACTGGAGACACCCTTTGTGATAAGAATTCTCCAATAAAGTATCATGGAATTCAGTTTCCTAAGCCTTGCTTATTTATGTCGGTGGAGCCAAAATCTAAGGGTGATGAAGAAAAAATAGGTACTTCTCTCCAGAGATTGACTGAGGAAGACCCTACTTTCATAGTAGAAAGAAATACTGAGACTAAGCAGCTTTTAATTGGCGGGCAAGGAAATATGCAGCTTACTGTAATAACTAATAAAATGAAGAATAACTTTGGTGTTGAAGTAGACCTTAATGATCCAAAGATTGCATATAGAGAGACTATTAAAGGAAATGCAAAAGTTCAAGGGAAGCATAAAAAGCAAAGTGGTGGAGCTGGACAGTATGGTGATGTTCATATAAGTTTTGAACCATCTACTGAAGAATTTGTGTTTGAAGAAAAGATTTTTGGCGGCTCAGTTCCAAAGCAATATATACCGGCTGTTGAAAAAGGTCTTAGAGAGTCACTGGATAAAGGGCCTCTTGCGGGATTCCCTGTGGTTCATGTTAAGGCTACATTACTTGATGGTTCTTATCATGCGGTTGATTCATCGGAGATGGCATTTAAGATTGCCGCATCCCTTGCATTTAAGAAAGGCATCCAAGAGGCAAAACCGGTACTTCTTGAGCCGATTATGCATGTAGATGTTCTTATACCAGAGGACTACATGGGAGATATAATGGGTGATATGAATAAGCGAAGAGGAAGAATCCTTGGTATGGAGCCTACAGGAGATGGATATCAAAGAGTTATAGCTGAAGCACCTCAATCTGAGATGTTCAAATATGCTCCTGATTTACGTTCCATGACCCAAGCAAGGGGAAGTTTTGAAATGAGATTTGAAAGATACGACGAAGTTCCAGCTCAAATAGCTCAAAAAGTTATAGAAGCAGCTAAAGAAGACTAGAAGACAAAGCATAGAAATACTTTGTGATTAAGGATTATAGATTAGCGATGAAAGATAAAAGAAAATGATATAATAGAAAATCCCTTGCATTTAATTGGCAAGGGATTTTTTTAAAATGATCCTTTGATGTATGGCACAATATATGTGTCCCTACGCTATTATAATTAAAGGGAATAACTTGTTGTAACGGACTCCTTTGTTTTTTTGCCATTAAGAGTGACTGAAACCTTGTACCTTGCACCTTGTATCTCGTACCTACAAAGTGCCAACGGCATCTTTGGATTATTTTCCTGCCAGCTTCTTAGACTTTTCTGTACCCATCTTAATAGATTCGATTACATGACCCCTAAAGCCCTTTTTCTCTAAAGCATAAATCGCTTCTATGGTGGTCCCTCCAGCAGAACAAACCTCATCCTTTAGCTGACCTGGATGTTTTCCAGTTTCTAAGACTATCTTTGCTGCCCCTAATACAGCTTGAGAAACCATCATATATGCCTTTTCACGAGGAAAACCCTTAAGAACAGCTCCATCCGCAAGGGATTCAATAAAGAGATACACTAGGGCTGGAGAGGACCCGGAGATGGCTGTGACAACATCCATTAGTTCCTCATCTACAACTTCAATTTCTCCAAAGCTTCTAAAAATATTAAGGACCATTTCAAACTCTTCCTCGGTAACCAGATCATTATGGCATAGGGCTGACATGGCTTCACCAACTATTGCAGGTATATTAGGCATAGTTCTTACGAGCTTTATCTCTTTCTCAAAAGCATTTTCGATGGTTTCAATGGTTCGACCGGCAGCTATAGAAACTATAACTGTATCTTTATCAATGCTATCTCTGATTTCATTTATTATGTCGTAGTATTTATTAGTCTTAACGGATAAAATCAGTATATTGGCAAACTCTGCTACTGCTTTATTATCAGTAGTAGTAAGTATGCCGTATTTTTCCTGTACTTCTTCTAGCTTTGCTGTAGTTCTATTACTTGCCATTATGAACTGTGGAGCTATAGTTTTAGATTTGACAAGGCCGCCAATCATAGCTTTAGCTATATTTCCACATCCGATGAAACCAATATTTCTTTTCATAAATATACCTCCAGAAGTAGTTTGAATATCTATAATTTTTATGATATAATCTGCTAAATAATTGAACACCATATAAATTTTTTTATATTGATTGACCTGTGTTATGAATAATTAATATAATATTTTAATGATAATACATTATTGAAGGGGAGGCAAGACTATTTTAATGGAAACAAAAAGAGAGAGGCATCTAAACAACCTAAAAAGAGTTATTGTTAAAATTGGTACTTCAACCCTTACACATTCAACTGGACTATTGGACTTAAATAGAATAGAAAGTATAGTTAGACAACTAACTAATGTGCATAATCAGGGTATTGAAATTGTACTAGTATCATCTGGAGCCATTGGAGCTGGTATGGGTAAATTAGGACTTAAGGCAAGACCAAAAACTATCCCGGAAAATCAAGCGGCGGCAGCTGTAGGTCAAGGAGTTCTACTTCATATGTATGAAAAGCTATTTTCTGAGTATGGTAAGACCGTAGCTCAAATACTTTTGACAAAGGAAGACACATTAAATAGAAAAAGATTTTTAAATGCACGAAATACATTTTTTACGCTGCTGGGGCAAGGAGTTATTCCAATAGTTAACGAAAATGATGCTGTAGTAGTTGATGAGATAAAATTTGGTGATAATGATACCTTGTCAGCCATGGTGGCAAGCCTTGTGGAGGCTGATCTTCTCATATTACTATCAGATATTGATGGACTTTATGATTCAAATCCTAAGGAGAGTAAGGACGCTAAGCTAATAAGCTACGTAGCTGATATCACAGATGATATAAAAAAAGCCGCTGGCGGAGCTGGTACCAGCTTTGGCACGGGAGGAATGGTAACTAAAATAAAATCAGCAGAGATAGCGGTAACTGCTGGAGTGTCAATGATTATTGTAAATGGATCATCACCAAATATAATAAATGAAGTTGTAGACTGTAAAGAAGTAGGTACATTTTTTGAAGCAAATCAAAACCCAATGCAAAGTAGAAAGCGTTGGATAACATATAATGCTCATATTAAGGGACAGATAACCATAGATGATGGGGCCAAGAAGGCACTAACTGAGCATCGTAAAAGTCTTCTTCCAGCCGGAATATTATCAATAGCTGGAAGGTTTGAAAAAGGCGATATAATATCTATCATAGATGGGTCAGGAATTGAAATAGCCCGGGGTATAACTAATTACAATTCTTCTGAAATTGATAATATAAAGGGTCTTAAAACAGCTCTTATAGAAGAAAAAATTGGCTATAAAAGCTATGATGAAGTAGTGCATGCTGATAATTTGGTGACTTTTGATAGTTAAATCCAAAGCTTGTGGTTAATCAGTATAAATTAACCCCTTGTGCTAGTTCATGCCACCGGGGGTATTTGATATTTCCTTTTCGCTTATGCTATGAACCTGTTTTTCTTATATTTTGTAGGTTAAAACAG
>JANQEZ010000324.1 GCA_028278115.1 Clostridia bacterium | reverse complement strand
GAGTTATATGAACCACTATTGATTTTATATGAAATTTGGCTAGTTACATCAAAACCATCTGGGTCATTTGAGGTATCAATAATTTTAAGCTCTGTACCCTCTAAATATTGATTATCTCCAAAATCAAAATTGTTTTCCCCAGCATGACTAGATATAAAACTTAATTCAGCCTTAGGTCTGTAATGAAGTGTAATAGTATTACTGTTTTGATTAGATTCTTTCTTATAGCTGTCAAATTTTGAATTACTTGGCTTTGGGCTATCTACTACAAAGCTTTCTATCTTATACTCTCCTGCCCTGTCAAGGCTATTTAGCAGCTCAGTTCTTGAAATATTATGATAGCTTGATGTCAGGTCCTGACTTGGCATTACTGTTTTATCTTGAATATACTTAACTTCCAGTAAATCTATTTCATCATCTTCAATATCATAGTAAGCCTTTGTAATATCTCCACTTAGCTCTGTATCGTCAAAGCTAGAAATATATTGTATTTCCTCCCCTACAAGGTAAACCTCTTTATCCGTTCCAAATTCAAGCATTGGTATATAATTATCTATTTCTAAATCATTTGATACATTGGCTCTATGGTAATCTAAATCGGTAATATAGGTGTCTAAAGTAGGCTCATTAAAGCCTTCTACTGCTTCGGTTCTTAATCTATATTTTCCGACTCCTTCATTTATTTCTAATGTGAACTCTCTTAAATTTTCATATGCAGTTAATTCTACGGACAATTCATCATCAAACTTACCATCATTATCATTATCAGTATCAAGATAGTGTTTTATTGATTCTATATAATCATCTGTACTGTTGGCATTTACTGTAACATCAAAATATGCCTTTCCTTCTTTATCCCTGTGGCTTTTGCTAGGGGTTAGACTGACATCTAATGTAATCGGAGAGTCTACAGCTATAGTAAATGCTACTGTTTTGCTATAAGTTTTTCCACCTACGTCTCTTATAGATGCAGTTACATTATAGGTTTTTGCCACTTTGAAAATCTTTGAAAACTCTGTAGTGCTTGTAGTAGATGGAAAAACATTAGAACTGTCATTAAAGCTAATGTCTAGAGTACTGTAGTCCAGCTCCTTAGTTCCCGGTGTAATATCAACACTAAATTTAACTTCTCTATTTACTTTCAGGCTCCCGTCTATTTCTATGCCTATTTCAGTGTCAATGATTTCTACTGGTGGGTCTACATTTCCTACTATAATCTGCATTTCTTCCCTTATGGCATTTTTCCTATATGCAGAAAATCTACTGCTCGTATTTGCAGGTCTAGGGTTATCTGTAACACCCCAACTGGCATAATAAACACCGGGACTAAATACAGTTTGCGGTGTGCTTCGGCTCCATGAGCTGCCGCCTTGCTTTCTATAGTACCATCTTACTGTTGATGGTATCTGTAAATCATTTTCAAGGTCATAGTAAAACATATCATATGAAACTTCTTCCCCTGCCTTTACTTTTGTCGTATAAAGTTCTTCTTTCTTTGGCAGTCTGTAGGATAGATAGTTTTTTAAGGTAATAAAACCATTACTAATGCTAGAGTGATTATAATACTGTCCTCCTGTTTTATTTGCTATGCTGTTTCCTATGCTGTAGTTGCTGCTGTTCCCAAGCCATATACACTTTGCACCTTTGCTTTTTATGATATTGGATATTTCATTTATTTCTTCACTGCTAAGGCTCATGGCTGTATCTGCTAGTATTACTACATATTTTTGACTGCTGCTTCTAGGACTGAAATTATTAATCTCTTTAACTACATTATCTTTAAAGCTATCATAAAATTTAATAGAAGTAAGTTTGTCGGGTCTACTCAGCATATGGAGATGTTCTTCTGTTTCGCTTTGAAAAAACTGATGAATTACACTAAAAACATCACCTTTAACTATGTCTTTTTCCAGTTCTTTAAATTCCAAGGTTTTTGTATCAAAGTATCCATTTCTTATATCTGAAAATAACCATATTTTATCATTCCTCATAAATACTTTTAGTCTACCGCCACTATCAAATATATTTGAATCGTAGATTTCATCTGTTTCCAGATTTACAACATAAGTCTGCTGTATAATTCCGTAGTAACCCCATACTCCCATAGGAAACACCATAGCCCATTTCGTCCCTTTGGAATCTTCAAGTATTATATGTGACATATGATTAGTCTTATCGCTAATAAGCCACCTGTCGCCTTGCCCAAGTTCACGGGCAAATTTCCTCTTAAACTGCTCGTATCTATCATTGTTTCTATCCTCTTCTGTCCTATAATATATTAGGTAGTCACTACGCCTTCCGTCTCCATGCATCTGGATTAGCTCTTTATCTCCTAGCCAAAACATATCTCCTTCGATTCTATGGTAAGACAAGTGGTCATAATTTGTGTTGTAAACATGGTATCCACGCTGCCACGAACGACCATATCTTCTAAGCTGATATAAATTTCCATTGTAATAATATCGTTTTAAGTCGTGATATTCTCTTTCATCTCTATCATCAACTTCCTGGGGGTATCTCAATCCTATCTCGTAAAGTAACTTGTTATTTACTAGTGCAACTCCGTTTTTGACTTTATAGCCAAAATCCTTTACCCACCAATATACTCTACCCTTTCTAATATACCTGTACCATGTTCTAGTTTGAAAGTAATAAGTATCATTTATTTCATCATAGCTTACATGAAATTTTCTAAACTCATAAGGGCTGAATGATTTACCCTTATATACTTCGTTGTCTACAAAAGTACCAGGAGCTTGAATATCTCCTTCGTGTGTAAATTTTTCTGTATTAAGGTCTAATGTAACAAATTTTAAACGTGAAGCATAGTAAGGCTCAAGAAAAACAATTTTATCTTCAGATACTTGTCTATATATTGATCCTCTTGAATATTTCATGGATGTATCATGTATATATTCATCTACGACTTTAAATTCGCCAGTATCTATGTTTAATGATTGTAATTTATACTTTTTCCTTTTCTCTGTATAAAGAAAATAAAGTTTATTTTCTTTTCTTCCAATTAAAGGACCAGTTTCAGACGAAAGGGTAAACCTAACAAATTGATTCGATTCTATGTCATATATATAGTTGCCAGTCATTATTATATTGAATTTATCCCATTCCACGTTATACTCTTTCTTTGTAAAAGGCCCTGCATAATCTTGACTATATAGAGCATTGGTATCTAAATTTAGATGATAGAATGTATTTTTTCCTCCATTATCTTTGATATAGTATACATTATTACCATCTATCTCCCACACAGTCTTAGTATATGAACCACTCAAATTAACAAAGCCATTAACTACTTTTAGGTATGATAGATCATCAAATCTTCTTATATTCATATTAGCACCGGGAGAAAAGTAATAGTAATAGTCGTCACCTATCCCATGTGTTGCAGTTAAGCCATATTCTGGAATATAAGGCACATTTACTGATTTAATATCAATAAGCTTATTGTCCATATTTGCATCTACGACTGATCCTTTATTATCAACTACCACTGCACCTGTATTAAGACTGCTTTTCATCTTTTCTATTTCCGACTGTATCAAGCCCTTATCACTTTCTCTACCTATGACAAGCATATCTATTTTTTCATTATTTATGAGTCTAAGGCTTGTATGGGGCGCTAAATTGTCAACATTTATAACCTTTGTTACATGGGTCTTTAGATAGTCGCTGTCCGTTACAAACTCCGGTATAGTTGAGGGGCTTAAATCCTCTTGAATCTCGTAATCAAGTAATATCCTTCCCACTTTATCAACCTTAAGATTTACTTGCTTTTCTAATAGATTACTTGAAAGATTTATAAATCTCTCGTCGCTAAAGCTTCCATCATTATCCGTATCAACTTTATATCTTAGGTTATTAAGCTTTAGAAAATCCCCATCTAAGCTATGTCCATCCTTGGTTATTTTAATACTAGCTATTCCATTTCTATTTCTATATATTACATCCGGGGCTAAAATACTCCCTACTGGAGATTTATCAGCTCTAACTCTAATATTCTTTACCTTGGTGTCATTCTCTCCCCTTGTATCCTTGACATAAATAGTAATCTCATAGTCTTTATCTATGGTTGTTTTAATCAAATAATCTAATGTTAAAACTACATCATATATATTGCTTTGAATACTTAAATTTTTTGTCTTTATATTGGTGCTGTCGGGATGGGATGAAGTAGTTACCATTACTTTTTCGTTAGTTACTTTATCCCGTATCTCAATATAAAGCTTGCTATAATCAAGTGGATAGTCTGGGTTAACATTGATCTTTGCCCTTACAGTCTGCCTTCTATTGGATTTTTTAGAGCCCAGAGTCTCAGCGTCTATGGCTGGGGTTCTAAGAACTTGAACAGATTTAACATCTTCCCTTTCAACGCCATTTTTAGGCTCTGCTATAATTCCAACTTTATAGTCGCCGGGATTATTGAATTTCATATCAATGCTTGATTCCCCGTCCTTATCACGTGTATCATATTCCGAGCCATCAAGGTAATATTTACTTTCATCATAAAACTCCCAATCGCTGTCTCCGATACCTTCTTCCTTTGCCTCTTGCGGTGAATATGATTTGCCTTCATAATAGAATTTACTTCTGTTGTAACCAGTTATCCAGTGTCCTTCGTAGGTGAATTTAGGAAGCTCAAGCTTTGGCTCTGCTGTAGCTTCCCTTAAATCTACTATATGGGTTGTGGCTGCAGCTATCTGCGATTTTCCGTTTGTGAGGGTTACTGTGGCTCTGTAATTTACAGTCCCTTCACTGCTATAGCTTTCTGTGGCTTTATTACTGCTTAATGCTACATTAGCGTAGCTACCGCCACCTAAGCTTCTTTCAAGTCTAATACTAGATAAGCTTTCTCCATGTGGTATATATGGTATTACCTCAACTGTATAGTTTTCATTTACATTTGATATATCAGGGGCATTAATACTGACATCTGGAGGAAGCTCTACTGGTATAGGTGAGGTTTTTACTGTTATTGTCTGCTCTTTCGGGTCAGAATCCCTGTAGTATCTGCCATTGTAAAATACTGTTCTTACTGCTCCAGTAAAGGTTATCTTCTTGCCATTAGATACCTCTGACCTGTTTAGTTTGACCTTAAAAGTATTATCTGCTGTATTGCTCCCATTTGTATCTATTCTGATATATTCTGACTGTTCTTCATATTCAAGCTTTATATACCATTCTTTAATATCTTCCCTAGTATAGTATTTTACAGTCTCTACTTTGTCGGTTATATGTACTTCATCCTCGAGGATGCCTTTAACGTTAACATCAATTTCCACTGTGCTTTCATCTTCATCTATTGTAAAATCTGAGCTTAAAATGCTTGTCTCAACCTTAAAAGGTGTATCTAGCACTACATCTTCCCCTAAAGGTTTGGTTATAAAGGTTTTGTAGTATAGTTTTCCATCACTTCCCCTATGCCAACCCCTTATACTGCCTTGTTTAAATGTTCTTGATGGTGATTGCACGTGGAAATAGAAAATAGCCTTTCCACCACCTTTAATCGACCATAAAATTGTTTCATTAATCCAGCTTTCAAAAGCTGTATTTCCATTCCAAGCTGTTTCTGTAATTTTGTATTTATTTTTTATTTGGTCATCCTCCCAAGGCTCTTCAACCCAATTCCTAGTACTCCAATCTTCATCTTTACCCGGTATATTCGGATATTTTTCATTTGAAAATGGTTGGTCATGAAATGTGTATCCTAAATATCTCCATTGTCCTGTAGCTCTATCAAAGTCATTACCATGACTCTCTTTAACATCATCATGGTTTCCATAAACTTGAAATCCGTAATTTTCATAGTAAAATTTATTTAATTCTTTTCCCTTTTGACTTTTATTAGGCACTTCATCAGCATAAACTAAATAAGGACTTATGGAGTTAAAAATAAGTATTATTAAAACAAAATATGATATTGCTTTTTTCATTTGCTCCCCTCTCCTTAAAAAATATTACTCATTATTTTTCTACTCCTATGCCAAACTCAATTGTTTCATTTCCTTTGGCTGTAGTTATTCTTAATGCTCTTTTTCCAAACTTCTTTATTTCAAACAATTCATAACTAATATCATTCTTTTTCTTGTCTATCTTTTTTTTAAAATATGTATATACTTCTTCATAATCATTTTCATATAAATCTTTAAGTATTTCCTTCGTAAAACTTAATATTTCTTCATTTTTAGGAAGTTCATCAAAGATTAACTTATATGGGTACTTTGAACCATCAGTATTATCATATTTTATCCTAATATGGTATCTCATTTGCGGACTATATTTTTCATCAAAATCGTTTAAATTCACATCTTTATTTGTATAGTACCAAAACTTTATAGTTCTACCATTAGATACATCTTCAGTTAATAAACCCTTACCCTTCGATAAAACTTCTCTCCCTTTTAAAGCGTGCTTTATTACCCCATCTGGATTATCACTTGTTACTTTTTCACCATCAATTATAATTTCCGTTGCTTCAACTTCTTTAATTTCATTATATTTTTTTACCAATACTGTCCTTGTCTCACCATCCCAGTCAACCACAGATCCAAGAGTTTGAGAAATAAACCTTACTGGAACTAAAGTCCTTCCATCTATCACTACAGCCTTTGTATCAAATTCTTTAACTTCATCATTAACTGTTGCTTTCTTTTCTCCTATGATTAGCTTTATAACAGTGTCCTGTTTTGTTATAGTAACTTCCTTAAGCTCTTGATTCCAAGACACTTCTGCTCCTAAGTTTTGAGCTATAAAGCGTATTGGAACTAAAGTCCTGTTATCTTCATTGATAAAGGGCTGTACATCAAATTCTATGAGCTTACCATTTACTTTAACTGTTATATTATCACTAGCTGCGTGAGTATTTAGATTAACTGTGGTTAAAATCATTGACATTAGCAATATGAATATCACAAACTTCTTCATGTTTTTTCCCCCTTGACTTTACATCAATTTCAACTTCTTCTCCTGGGTTACCCCTTATATGGTCCCATCATTAAATATCTTAATAATCCTCTAATGTATATCCAGCCACTTGATAATTTGAAGCTTCTATATCATTGTCGAAAACATTAAATCTATTATTATTAAAGTAAACAACAAAAAATGTTAAACCATCTAAAACATTAAAGCTGGAGTTTTCAGCTTTATATTGACCATCTTTATTATTTGGGTTATATATCTTTATCCTTATGCTTTTCCCTAATTCATCTGATGCATATTTAGAAATTTCGTTATTTAGCTTGGATATTATCAGCTCATCTCTTTCTTCTAACGTTAATCCAAAGCTTGAAATATCTCCATATACCTTGCTTCCATCATCTTCATAAAAGTAAGCCCTTTCTACCTTGCTGCTAATGTATAATGGTTTATCATCATATTTATAAATAAAATAATAGGGAGGGCTCCACCTATTAAAATTGTCGCAAATATAAAATCTATCACTATAGACTAAAATTTTAACCTTAATATTTTTCTTTATCTCTTTATACCAGAATTCATCTAAAATATTTTTACTCAGCACACCATAAAATTCCCTTATTAGACCATTCTTATCAATCTTTATATCGTATACTGGACTCTTACCATAGCCCTCTGATAATTCATCAATATTACTTATATTCATATCAATGGAATCCATAAGTACTCTAGCGGAAAGGTTTAAATTATTCTTCATTATGATTTTGTCATTATGATTGTCAATGAGAAGCATATTGGGAACCATTATAAAAACTATAATGATTGCCAGGAATATTAGGAATAATACTCTACCCATAATTTATCAACCTATCTTCTATTCTTTGATACCACAGCGGTTTTTATAGACCTAATCTTAGATTCCATTAGATTATCTGAATCTATAATCCCTAAAGTCGACGCATTCATAAGCCTTCCAAAAAGCGAAGGTTCTCTAGCCTCAATGTATATAGATATCTTATCTCCAATTTCTAAATTTTTTTCAACTATATAGCTATTGTCATAATGTATATCATAGATACCGGGACTAATCTGCTTTTCTAATTTAACTACTATCTCAAAGTCCCCATACTTAGTGATTGAATTTGTAAGGTGGCTGTATAGATGCTCCGAGAGTTTTCCATTGGTTGAAACAGCTTCAACTACATTATAGTTAATTGTGTCTACATTTAATTCGATTTTTTTATGTAGAGAGTAGGTGATACTGAGGAGAAAAAAGAGAATAAAAATAAACATAGTTATCATCGTTGATATAATTCTTCCAGACATATTTTATTCCCCCACATTTCAATAATAATTCTATACATAAATATTTCTATGCTTATAACAATCCTCTATTATTTGCTTAAATCCTTAAGTGTAGCTTTAACACTTGATAATTCACCGTCGGAGCTATAAGATTTTTTAATTGTATATAGATAATCTTCATCTATGTTGCCTGGATTCATATCAGCTCCACCGCTATCTTTCACATCAATTCCATCCTCCATATACTTTAAGATAGTCTTACCAGTAACGATATTACTATCAGAAATCATCAAACTCAATTTTGTCTGTTCATTATTAGCCTTATCACTTATATCCCTTGCTCCAGAAACCTGACCTAAAACTAATAATCCTATCATCCCTAATGTCAATGTGATACCTATAATCCAAGTCATAACGTTTTTCATTTAAAATCCCCCTAAAATCTTATTTTTCAATACATATAATCTTTTTAATTTGAGCATTTTCATAGATAATCTGATTTTCAAACTGAGAGTCATAGGAAATTTTGAAATCTTTAGAATCGTATGTATCAGTTATGTACTTTTTGATACTTCCTCCTACATTCACCTCTACCGTTACATCAGAGTCATTTGAATAATATCTTATGAAGGAAATCACATCACCACCTATAACAAGATCCTTATCAATATTAAGAAAATCAATCTTAGAAATCTTTTCTAATTCATCACTTCTACTCATTAAATTTTTAACAATTTCAACATCCTTTCTGACCAATCCAATGCTTAAAAGCACCAAGGATAAGACTACTGCACTTACAATAAGTTCATAGATTACCTCTTTCATATATGTACCTCCCCCTTTGCTTAACCTAATATACAAGTTCTTAAAAAAAGCTATTTAAGTCGTAAATTGATAACCAGGGAAGTAATAGATATATAGTAATTAAAGCAATTATTCCCATTGAGCCGGCTATACCAACAAATTCCATTAGCTCAATCCGCTTCTTTATCCTTCTAGCCCTTTCTCTTTTATCTGTTTTAAACTCATTTTCAATATTCAAAATAGCTTGGGCATAATCATAATTATCTGCTTGATCAAGCTTTTCGAGAAATAGCTTGAGCTCAAGGTCCTTTATACTTCCTAAATAGCTTTCTTTATAAATCTTTCTATTGTCAATAGTGTTTTTATTTCTAAGCATCTGTATTTTTTTAAGTATGTTTCTATGATATTTTGATTTAGATATGATAATATCTAAAACCTCATTATAGGACGTGGGTCTAATACTTCCATTTAGAATTACAAGTTTTTTGAGATATACAAGCTCCGCCGCTGCTGAGCTTTTTAAAAATAGATTATGGATAGCTACGAAGATGTCTGGAATAAAGTACACAATAATCAATATAAAAATCATAAGAAAATAATTTAGCTTTTTTATTGAATAATAATCCTGTAGTCTGTAGTAAACTTTATTTGCTATATTTTGTGAGCTTGTTAGAACTGGTAATCCCTTTTCCTTTAGGGTGCTGATTATTAATCCCTGTAGATTATCCTTTGAGAGCTCCTCAACATCATTTTTATCTAGACTTACAAGCAAATCCTTAAGGAGTGTTATCTCAGTCTCCAATGCCATAGCCTTGTCTATGTTCTCCTTAGCAGCTTCGTAGATTATATCGGTTCTATATTCATAGGACTCAAATATCCTCTCTGTATATATGTTTATATTGGTTAATTTTACTAGAATTATCATAATCAGTACCATTATCACAAGAAAAAATTTTAGTAAGAAATACGTATTAACTTCCCATCTTGTATATTGAAGAAATACTTTATATCTGATGTGGATATTACTCTTCTCTTTAGGGGTAAATAACTTGTACATATAATATAAACAGAAGTTTTTTAAACCCTTCTTACGTATATCTCTTATTGCTTTTACTCTGTAATTACTATTTTTAAGGTTATGTATATAAAATACTATAAATACTATAAGTGGCAGCAGGTACATGAACTTATCTATAAGCAACCAGTCCAACCTCCTTACATAAATAAAATTTCTTTCTTTTTAAAGTTGACTACCTATATTGGAGCATAAGCTAAATGTTTTTTGCTAGAATCAACATAATGGCAGAATAAATTAGTATAAATGTCAATATGACAAGCTTAAAGACCATACCCCTTGGAGTATTATAAAATAATGATGCCTTTTCACCCAATCCCATCTCATTGAAGCTCTCTACGAATTTAATTGAAAAGGGAAAGAAAATGCCTAGTCCAAGGTAGAGCTTGGCAATAAAATCTAAGTCCCTCTGATCCTCTAATTGAGTTAGTATATCTTCCTTTGTATCCTCAAACTGTTTTTTTAATTCATGGCTTATACCTTTATAATGGGCTTGATAAATTAAACTGAGTAATATGGTAAAGTACTCATTTTTATACATCTTTTCGAGAAACTCAAAGGTTTCCTCTGCCCTACTCTTGGTATTCTTTTTTAGGCAATCATATACTCTAGCCATCTCTCTAGCTATAGATTTATCAAAATCATTTTTAGATAGCTCTATGGCCTGCAAGATGTTTTCGGTTATAATTAATCTGCTGTTTATTACTCTATATGTCTTAGGAAGCTTTTTAGAAAAGGATGATCTTGCTGCCATATTAATTGCGTATATCCCAAGACTTATAAATATCAATAAAATAATTAGATAAAACAGTGACATATACCAAACAAGGATATCACTAGGAATTATAACTAGTCCCAATAGTAATATGAAGACTATAATAAGAATTAAAAATATAACTGAATACTCTTTATTTTTTTCTATTGAGTCTTTATTATAAATGGCAACTTTATAAGAAATTATTTCAAGCATATATTTTGTATAGTTATATTCCGATAGCATTGTGACCATTTTTTTGAGAAAGCTGGAATTATTCCTTATTACCTTTAACTTCTGTCTATTCAGTCTATAGTTGATTTCTTGGATTAGTAATCTGAAAGTAATGGAAATTGCAACCATCAGTAAAAGGACCATTATTAAATTAGAAACCGAAAACCTCTCCTTTAAAAACAGAAGAACTACCCTTAATCCAAGCTCAATATTTTCAATAAATTTCATATTCTATATCTCTCTTTTCTCTTTAAAAAATTACTTTTCCAATCTTCAATTTTCTTAAGTGAAACGAATTTGGATTCTATCATTTTATTGAAGTAGCTTTCTGAGGGCAGGTTAACAGCTAACCAATCATCCCTATCATTATCGTATGTAATAATATCTTTATACCTATAGTTTTTCGTGTATAAATACTTACTAAGGGCAAGCTGAGCCATATTTAGAACCTTGGACAGCTTTTCCTCTAGCCTTCCATCTAGGCACGGCTTAATATAATTTTCCTGTTCTATATATTCAATCTCTACTATCCTATCTACGACAATCCTTCTATTTTCTAATGGATGCCTTCTCAGGTGGATTATTAAATCTATACACCTAGATATATCCGACTCAGCAACCTCACTGCTGTCGTACATATCGGATCTTATCATAAGATTTCTACAATTAGTAACTACTTCATAGGGAGAATAGGAGTGCATTGTGGCTCCAACACCGCTATTAAGTCTCAATCCTGAATTTATCAGCTCAGCTATATGTTCAGGCGAAGTTATTTCTCCAACATTCAATATATCCCTTTTCATCTTTAATATTTTTTCAAAATTCTCCTTTATCCCAATAATTGGATTAACTATCAGCATTCTTATATCCTTATCTGGGTACTTTACATCTGCTTGGGTTTCGTCTTGGGAATCAATTATTCCTATGCTCCATTTATCGGGTATTTTACCCAGCATAGCAACCAGGAGGGTTGATTTACCAACACCCATATCGGAGCCGGTAATTAGATATTTACCCTTACCCTCTTGATTTATATTTATAAGGTCAAATATTAATTCATCAATGGTATTTAGCTCATCCTTCATTGTCTCAAGAGAGATATCAGGAAGATTAAAAATCCTTTCATTATAGTATAGATGCTTTTTGGTTGGAGTACTTATATATCCAGCCACTGTGATTCTATTAGAATTATCTTTATTAGAAACAACAATAGGATTTTTAGGAGAGTAATGGGGCTTAGTATTAATAGTGGTCTTGCTTTGTATATTAACTAGAGTATCTTCATCCTTGAAGCTTAAAAATGATAAAAAATATTTATTGCTTTTATAGGATATCCAAATATAATCCTTCCTGTTAAAGCCTATTTCATTTATATTATGATACTGAAGTGTGTCGATGGCATCTTGACCATCCTCTATTGAATATAGGATTGTGGCCAATAATCGAATCTTAACCACTATCCTGCTAAAGTGAGCTCTAATTTCATCTTCCTCTTTTTTAGCAATTTCTATGAAATCTTCCTCGGAAATTTTAAAGTCCAGCCTATAGGCTTCAATTAAATAGCTAACATCATATACTGACAGTATAAGCTCGTAGATTATTCTAATATCATTATCAAGAATATTTTTAAAATTTATATACTCACCAGCTGTCTCATCGTCAAATTCAAAGTAGCTGATTAAAAGCTTTGTATATAGGTTAATAATATAGGCTCTAGCATGCTTATTGCCAATAGCCACTTCTTTAAAGTTTTTTAAATCGTCAATATCTCTTTCTGCCTCGGAGTTTGGTATACCAAAGACATCTGCATACTTATTTATATTTGAGGTTATTTCATCTATTTTTTCATAAAGGATTCCCATTGTTTTATAGATATTCATTCAATTGCCTCCTTAAGCTAGAGTGAAAAGAAATCCATTTTACTTGTAAAAAATCCTCTTTTTTTCTTGATACTCTTATCCTCAATATTGTATTTACCACATTGTTTTAATAAGAAGCTGGACAATTCTTTAAGTTGATTTAAATATTTTGACTCCTTACTGCTTAAAACATAATTTAAAATGCTTAAGTCATTGCAGTCATTCATAATTTCTGTGTCAAAATCAAGTCTAAAGATTCTATTATTCTTAAATCCTGCTTTTCTCACATCTTTTTCAATATCTAAATCTGTATATTGTATTTTATTACTGCCCAGGGTTTCAATATATCTATTTATAACAAATACTATTTTATCTTCATAATCATAGATTCCATTAAAATTTACTAGCTTATCTATTAGCTTTTTATCCTGATTGAGGGTTACTATTATTGCATTAGAAATATGGAAAAAATTCTTCGATATTTTATTATTGGATGCAATTGTATCCACTGTTGCAATGGGATATTGCTTTGCAAGATATTTTTGCAATGAAATAATATCTCCATTTTCCATATCAAAGCAATCATTTGATGTCATAAAGTGTATGTAATCATTTACCCTTTTAAAGCATCTTGAGAAATTATCTTCATTTAGCATATCTGTTCTTTTTAAGTTTATGAACTCATCAAGTCCCTTTGTAAAGCTGGAATTGGATAAATAATATGCTATGTCACTATAGTACTTATTTATATCAATAATAGCTGCTTTATCATTAATAGCTTTACCCATTGCAGCAGTAAGATTAATGGTTAGAACCGTCTGTCCCATGCCTTTCTTAGGAGATGTAACGCTTATAATCATAGGTTTCCTCCTCTTATCAATTTTCTTTAGTCGTCTCTCCTATAGATATGTAATTAAGAAGCTTTGCCTTACATTAACCCCTTGTGCTAGTTCATGCTGCCGGGGGTATTTGATATTTCCTTTTCGTTCATGCTATGAACCTGTTTTTCTTATATTTTGTAGGTTAAAACAG
>JANQEZ010000275.1 GCA_028278115.1 Clostridia bacterium | reverse complement strand
AAAGTCCTACAACCGATACCTTCATAATATTAATTTTATTATGGGGAAATGAGTACCCCTTTAGCTTTGAGTATAGGATCATTAAACTACCTGCAATTACGAATCTAGTTCCAGCAAACATAAATGGAGGAAAATTCCTTACGCCTATTTTAATGGCAAGGTAGGTTGAGCCCCAAAAGAAACATACAGCTAAATATGCAAGCAGTGTTTTTCTATCATAATTTTTCATCTCTTACCTCCACTTACTTATTCTCGTCAATTTTTGTAGCTTCCCATCCAATAATTAACTGCTTTCTTGCAGTTCCCCATCTATAATTGCTGATAACGCCGCTTTCCCTAATTACTCTATGGCAGGGCAGAATATAGGCAATAGGATTTATTGCAACAGCATTCCCCACAGCTCGGGCTGACTTGGGCTTACCAATCATTAAAGCAATATCCTTATAGGAAACTATTGACCCAAAGGAAATATTATTTAGTGCCTCCCATACTTTAATCTGAAAGTTTGTTCCCTTTAGAAGAAGCTTATATTTTCTAGGACTATCCTCTGGGGCATCTAGGCTGAAAATTTCTTCAATTACCTTCCTTGCTTTACTATTATCCTGGACAAAATCAGATAGGCTCCATTGTTTCCTGAGGTTATCTAGAATTTCTATTTTATCATCATCTATAAAGCTTAAAGCACAAATTCCCCTGTCCGTAAGGGCTATCATACACTCTCCAAAGTGGGTATAATGGAAGCCATAGGTGATCTTTAGCCCCTTGCCATTTTTCTTATACTCTCCGGGGGTAATAGCCTCAAAATTGACAAATAAATCGTATAATCGGCTTGTGGAGGACAGACCAATTTTATTCGTTACTTCGAGTGTAGTTCTTGATTCAGCAAGCAGCTTCTTGGCATGATTAATAGTTATATATTGTAGAAATTTAGTAGGGCTTATTCCTGCCCATCTAGTGAATATTCTCTGAAAATGATATTTACTTAAATTCACCCTCTCAGCTATCTCTTCTAATGAAGGCTGGGTGCTATAATTCATTTCTATATATTTCATTGCCTTTTCAACTAGTTTATAGTCTTCAAGCCTTTCAATTTCGTAGCCTTCTAATATATCCATAGCCTCCCCCTTCTTTCCTCATGTGCAATTCTAAGAATCCTTAATCAATATACTGAGTATTATATAGTTTCGTCAAGCTAGAGTTGTTTGATTTCTTTGCCTATAGATACATTATATTTCTCATGGGCTTTATTTACAAACCGAATCTTGCTATCTTACTAAAAAATAATTTATTTTGACATGAATTGTATACTGTTATAGGATTAAAGTAATTTCACTAAAATAAATTAATATACTTATTCATCCTAAACTGGAGTGATGATTTATGAAGATAGATAGGTTACTGGCAATCGTAATAATGCTATTAAATAAAAAGCGAGTTACTGCAAAGGACCTTGCAGAGCATTTTGAAGTTTCTGTAAGAACTATACAAAGAGATGTGGAGGCCATAAATATGGCTGGTATTCCAATTGTATCCTATAGGGGTCAGTTTGGCGGCTATGGAATTTTGGATAATTATAAGATCGACAAGAGCTTCTTATCGGATTCGGAGCATAAGCTTCTCTTATCTGCTCTAGAAGGCATTAATAAGGCATATGAGGATAAGGAGCTTAAAAATATTATCGAAAAACTAACTTCTATTAAATCACTAGGAAGCTCAATTAAAGATAATAAAATTATAATGGATTTCAGTCCCTGGGGTTTTTCAAAGAGCTTAAAAAACAAAGTAGATTTAATTAGAAAAGCTGTTGATGATAAAGGCATAGTAAAATTTAATTATATAGATTTAGAGGGTAATGAAACAGAGCGAGAGGTAGAGGCATATCTCCTTGTACTAAAACTGAATCGCTGGTACTTATATGGTTTTTGTAAACTTAGACAGGCTTTCAGACTTTTTAAAGTGACTAGGATAAAAAACTTAATTTCTACAAATAAAAAATTTGACCCTAGAGAGCTGGACTATGAATTCAACTTTGAATTCTCATCGGATAAGGATATTTGCATCAAGCTAAAATTTGATAAAAGGGCTTTAAGCCGAATAGACGATTATTTCCAGCTGGAAAATTTAGAATTTGACGATGACGGATTTATATATGCGGTAGTGAACTATCCTGAAGATGAATGGGTTTACAGCATGATTTTAAGCTTTGGAGACTTCGTTGAAGTTATTGAGCCTAGCCATATCAGAGAAATAGTTAAGGACAGGGCTAAGAGTATATTAAAAAAGTATAAAGAAATTTAGCCTAGTGAGTTGTAAGTTCCAAGTTGTAAGTTCTAAGTTGCAAGTATTAGGGTCTTTCTAATAGGGTTTTTTAGGTAATGACAAAAGCATCTGATGGTACGTTAAAGCCCTTACCAAAATTTACCTGATGATAGTTTGCATTTCCCTTCTAGTACTCATATTCCGTATAACATATTTTCCCATATAAATTGTTTTAGAAAAGTATGTAAATCAATGTACTCCATTAAGGTTAGTAAGAAATAATTACTAGCATAATGGAGGAATCAATTTATGATAAACGTGATGAAATACTATGATTCTACACAGTATAAAAGATTAATATACTTAAAAAACCAAAGTAGTTTGACTTATTCTCTGTAAACATTTTATTTTTTTATAGACTAGGTTGCTTTTTTAAAACCTTTTCCCCTTTTATATAAGTGTAAGGGTAATACAGATAGCTATCAAATTAACATTACTACTTACTAAATAATAAATAACAGGAGGTTTTTTTAATGTCACAGGTCGAATATTATAAAATCTATATCGATCCAGGTCACGGGGGGAGTGATCCTGGTGCAGTAAACGGTCAGTATTTTGAAAAAGATTTTGCTTTAGATATTGCTAAACATGTAAGAGATAAGCTGTCTAGTTACGGAGCTCAGACAAGAATGAGCCGGGAAACAGATATATATCCTACTCTTCAAGCTAGAGTAGACGGTTCTAACTCCTTTGGGGCAGATATTTTCGTTAGTATTCACTGTAACGCAGGGGGAGGCACTGGAATAGAAACATGGGAGCACGATGATTCTTCTTCTTTTAATAATCAACTGGCACAATCAGTTCAAAATAGGCTAATATCTGAATTAAAAGTTTCCAATAGAGGTGTAAGAAGTGCTCCAAGCCAACGTGGTGGCAAAAATATTTTCGTTATAGATCCATCAGAAATCAATGCATGGGCTATACTTCCAGAAATTATGTTTATGGATACTTCTAGTGATTTAGAAAAGCTAAAATCCAGTACTTTTAGACGTGATGCTGGCCATGCTATTGCTGATGGCATTGTTAACTTTATATATACTTTACCCCCAAAGGTATAAAAAAATCCATAGTTTTTTATTTCACAAATGAACTGTAAATAATAAAGAAGGTATTAGGGTTATCATCCCTGATATCTTCTTGCATTATATGTATATATTGTTATATAATAGAAATAACTTATGTCTAAATAGGAGAGAATAGTTATGTTAAGAAATAAAGTATTACTTAATTTATGCATTTTCTTTGTTATTGGCTTTATCTTCCTTGGCTGTGTTCCTTCTGATGATAATATCAATGCATTAGAACTCAAAATTTCTGAATTAGAGAGTGAAAATAATGCTCTAAAGCAATATTACTTACAATCAATTGCTAAATTAGAACTTAAAATTAATGAATTAGAGGGGGAAAGTGCATCTATTAAGGAACATTACTCACAAGCAAATAATGTGCGAAACACATTGGATATTAAGTCTAGAAAAATATATGATGCACTTAAAGCAAAGGATACAGATTTTTTAAAGACAGTGGTATCCCAGAATGCAGAAGTTCTTTCTGATGGAATTTTATTTCATAGGGAACATCCAAAAAAATTTTATTTGTCTAAATATTATACCTTAGACACACCTTTCGTTTTAAGACAAAGATTTTACATGCTCTCTTCTGATAAAGAAATCTTCACTACTGGATATGAAATTTTAATGAAAGACTTAGAAAATATACCTGTAGTAAATTTTACTTTTATAAAAGAGGAAGGCAAGTGGAAACTGAGTTTCATTACAGAAGAATAAAAAAACATTGTAGAACTATGATTTTTTATTACATTAACTCGTTGTGCTAGTAAAGCATTAATTTTAGTTTATCAATACTTAAGGGGGGTTTTGATATTTCATTTGAGTGATTTTTATGAATCTGTTTTAACCTACAAAATATAAGAAAAACAGGTTCATA
>JANQEZ010000262.1 GCA_028278115.1 Clostridia bacterium | reverse complement strand
TTCGGAGTTTAAAAGTGATTTAGAGAAATGTGACCAGCATATTCTCACAATCAAAAAATGGGTTAAAGATGACCTTAATTCTACTGGTAATGTAACTTCTAAAATCGAATCCTATATTGGACTAATCAAGGATTTTTCATCTCTTTATACAAAGCTTATGGCATTTACCCAGTTAAGCTTTAGTGTTGATTCTACTAATGAAGAAGTATCTAAAACCCTTGACCTTCTTCAGAAAAAGAGAACTAAGCTTACTGAGCCTACTGTAAAGTTTCAGAAGTGGCTTGGAAATGTAAAGGAGTTAGAGGATATACTCTCCGGCTCTGAGGTTTTAAAGGAACATAGATTTTTTTTACAGGAGCTGGCAACTAAAAATAAATACTTGTTAAGTGATGAAGAAGAAATATTATTATCAGAAATGGAAAACACCGGGTCAAAGGCGTGGGAAAAGCTTAGAGGAACCCTTACATCTACTCAACTGGTTGATATTGAAATTGATGGAGAAGCAAAGGAGTTACCTCTTTCCTTTGTAAGAAATATGGCATTTGATAAGGATTCTGTAGTAAGAAAAAATGCCTATGAAGCAGAATTGAAATCCTATGAAAAAACTGAAGTACCTCTTGCCGCTTGTTTAAATGGTATCAAGGGTGAGGTTATAACCGTATCCAAGATGAGGGGATATAAATCACCCCTTGAGGCGACTTTGATAAATTCAAGAATGGATAAAGAGACCTTAGATGCTATGCTTGAGGCAATGAGAGAAAGTCTTCCAGCCTTTCGTAGGTATTTAAGGAAAAAGGCAGAGCTTTTAGGTCATAAAAATGGACTCCCCTTCTATGATCTTTTTGCTCCTGTTGGAAACTCTAGTAAGAGCTTTACCTATGAAGAAGCAAGGGATTACATAGTAAAGAACTTCAAATTGTTTAGTGATGATTTAGCTAATTATGCTGAAAATGCAATAAATAGTAGATGGGTAGATGTAGAGCCTAGAAAGGGTAAAAGCGGTGGTGCTTTTTGCTTCAACATTCATCCGATTAAGGAGAGTAGAATACTGACTAACTTTACCGGTGGACTTAAGAATGTCATGACACTCGCCCATGAGCTTGGACATGGATATCATGGAAGCTGCTTAGTTAATGAAAGTATACTCAACACTGTATATCCCATGCCCCTTGCAGAAACTGCTTCTATCTTCTGTGAAACTATTGTTATGAACTCAGCTTTAAAGGATGCAAATAACGAAGATGCATTTAGTATCCTAGAGGGGGCCCTTCAAAATGCTACCCAAGTGATAGTGGATATATATAGTAGATTCCTCTTTGAATCTCGACTTTTTGAGCAGAGAAAAGACTATTCCCTTTCTTCAAAGGAACTAAATAGTCTTATGCTTGAAGCTCAAAAAGATGCCTATGGAGAAGGATTAGACCACAACACCTTACATCCTTATATGTGGGCGAACAAGCCCCACTATTACTACGCTAGCAGGAATTTCTACAACTTCCCCTATGCATTTGGTTTATTATTCGCTAAGGGTCTATATGCTAGATACCTTGAAACCAAGGAAGACTTTATCGAAGATTATGACAAGTTATTGGCTGCTACTGGTAAGAATACCATAGCAGAAGTGGCTAAGATGATGGATGTTGATGTTCATTCTATAGATTTCTGGAGAAGTTCATTGAAAATAATTGAAAAGGATATAGAGAAATTTATTGAGCTAGCTGAAGCATAAGGAATATTCAATTAGTCTAATTCTTTTCTGAGGAAGGGAGAAATATGACTTAAAATATCCTTCAGCTTTACGCAAATATAATATGAATAAAAAAGAGAATTCTCTTCTAATAGATGAATTCTCTTTTTTATTAAGTCAGAATATTATAAAACAGAAAAATTGAAAAGCATTCCCTATTTTATATTTTTTATTATCATAACTCTAATCTCCGTGATGAATTATATGATCTATATTAGTGGATAAAGATTTTACTTTTTCTTTTAAAAAAGTCGGATAAATAATCATATCATCAATATCCTTTAAATCAAACCATTGAAAATTTAAATCCATACCACCTTCTGTCCCTATAAAAACATCTTCGTAATTTAATAAAGGGCAGTCTTGGCTAAAACTCATCATATAGTAGAAAGCAAGCTCATGGTAATTTTTATTATCATGAGCAAAAAAATTCTCAACTACCCATAAAAGCTTTTCAACTGCAACTTTTTCATTAAGCTCTTCTTCCATTTCCCTTATTAGTGTATCTTGTGTAGATTCCAGCAACTCTACTCTGCCACCTGGTAAAGCCCAGAAATCATCTGTATCGAATTTATGTAATAATATTTTATTATTATGAAGTACAACTCCAGCAACTCTGAAATTGAATCTATCTTTACCTTTGTCAAAGCAAATCATTATTATCGTCCCCCAAAAGTATCTAAGCAGTACATAAAAAGCGTAGCTTTAATATTTTTTACTGGCTTGTATTGTATTTTTCACTTCTATAAACTAATTCCGTCATAATGATTTCTTTTCCCTTCCCAAATAGAATCTAATTAGAATCCTACTTGTACTGTGCTTTTTGCAAAGGCAATAATATTACCGTCAAAATCTAAGCAGTACGCTACATAATCTCCCCAGCTTCTTACCTTACCCTTACTAATACCTCTCCCACCTAATTCTATAGCTTTACTATAGTGGTTGTCTACGTCATCTACCAATATATATAATTCACATTTTGGAATATCTTTCACTATATTTGGATTAGATATTTTGTTTTCAAGTATTTTTACTATTCCATCGCCAGGCATAATACCTAGTGAAGCTTTTTCGGAAAGCTCAAACTCTGTCATGCCAGGTACATCAAGTATTGGTTCTTTATTTAGCAAATCTCTATAAAAATCCTTTGATTTTCCCTGATTCTCAGCATATATTATAAACATAAATTTATTCATTCTATCTAACTCCTATCTTATGAGGCTATAAAAGCTTCGACTTTCACCCCTAAGCCAATAGCAATAAGCTCTCAGCCGTGTTTTATGGGGCCTAAACCTTAAGCTCTATATCTACCCCTAGTATGTCCTTGTTTTCCTCTAAAATAGTCTGTACATGCTCTTGAATGAATTCTTCTACTTGCTCTGGTGATCTGCCTACGAATAGTTTTGGATTTAATAAATCCTTTATTTCCTCAGATGATAAATTAAATGAATCATCATTGGCAATTCTAGTTAATAAATCATTTTCTTTACCTTCTTCTTTTACGGCTTTTCCGGCATTCATGGAGTGAATTCTTATTTTTTCATGAAGCTCTTGTCTGTCTCCACCTCTTTTTACTGCCTCCATCATGATGTTTTCCGTTGCCATAAAGGGTAATTCCTCTCTAATACGCTTTTCTATAACCTTTGGATATACTACAAGGCTTGAACTTATATTTATTGTTATTTCCAATATTGAATCTATACAGAGGAAGCACTCTGGTATAGAAAGTCGCCTATTGGCTGAATCATCTAATGTTCTTTCAAACCATTGAGTAGCAGCTGTATTCGCTGGGTTTTGAGCATTTGCTATAACATATCTAGCTAGTGATGCTATTCTCTCGCTTCTCATTGGATTTCTTTTATATGCCATTGCTGAGGAGCCAATTTGATTTTTCCCAAAGGGCTCTTCCACTTCCTTTAGATGCTGAAGCAGTCTTGTGTCGTTGGTCATTTTATGAAGGCTTTGTGCAATTCCACTTAAAGAGGCTAAAACCTTGTAATCATATTTTCTTGCATAGGTTTGACCTGTTACAGGAAAGGTCTTTGTAAATCCTAATTTTTTAGCTACCAATTCATCTAATTTTTTTACTTTTTCATGGTTTCCGTCGAAAAGCTTTAAATAACTGGCCTGAGTTCCTGTAGTACCCTTTACACCCCTAAGCATCATTTTTGTGATAAGACCTTCTACGTCTTCTAAATCCAATAATAGGTCCATAATCCAAAGGGTTGCTCTTTTGCCTACTGTTGTTAATTGAGCCGGCTGAAAATGGGTAAAGCCTAGTGTTGGCATATTTCTATATTCATATGCGAATTTGGAAAGTCTGTCTATGCAATTAATGAGCTTTTCTTTGACTAATTTTAGTGCATCATGCATAACTATTAAATCAGTATTATCCCCAACGTATGCACTTGTAGCACCTAAGTGAATTATTCCCCTTGCATTAGGGCATTGCTCTCCATATGCATGTACATGGGACATAACATCATGTCTCGTTTTCTTTTCAGCTTCAATTGCAACTTTATAATTTATATCATCTTTAAATTTTTTAAGCTCTTGGATTTGCTCGTCAGTTATAGGAAGTCCCAATTCTTTTTCAGCTTCTGCTAAGGCTATCCAGAGCTTTCTCCATGTTCTAAATTTAGTATCGGGAGAAAAAATATTAAGCATTTGTTCACTGGCATATCTAGTTATTAAAGGATTTTGATAATGAGATGTCATATGATCGCTCCTTACATTTATGATAAATTTTAAAATAATGTTCGTATATGTACAAATAGTATTATATCCTATATAGATTAAAATCACAACATAATATCTATTTTCTTCAATAAATTTGAAAAATAAAAAGAGATATATAAAGTCCATATCTCATTAGTAGTAACTTATTAAATTCTCTGTAAGCTTTATATACAAAGTAATAATAAGTAAAAAAATATAAAAAAATAAAACCTACCCGTAAGAGCAGGTTTTTTTGAACTATCTAGGCTGTACAATAAGTTTAATAGCTGTCCTTTCCTCACCATCAATTTCAATGTCTGTAAATGCTGGGATGCAAATTAAGTCCATACCACTAGGAGCAACAAATCCTCTGGCGATTGCAACCGCTTTTACTGCTTGATTAAGAGCACCTGCACCTATAGCTTGGATTTCAGCACCTCCACGCTCTCTAAGTACTCCTGCTAATGCTCCTGCAACTGAATTTGGGTTTGATCTTGCTGACACTTTTAATACTTCCATTAAAAAAGCCCCCTTTAGTAATTTTGATTAATTAGTCTTTAAATTAGTTATTAACCCACAGACATAAATCAATTAATGAGTTAAAATATGAGTACATTTCCACTAATTACTATAATTCTACATAAAGAAAAAAACTCCTTCTTAAAATTTATATAAATTTTAAACTTTCTAAAAATTATAAAAAAATTTTATTCATTAAAAAATATGTAGAATCTAGTCTTTTTAAAATATAGGGATAAAATGCTTTTTACGAAGTCCTAAATATTTATTGATTGGGGCCCATATAAAAAGAAGCTATCAAAGATAGCTTCTCAGGCTTTTGACAAACCCGAATTTCTTCGTTGTTGCTTAGGGTGAGAACTCTTGCGTATTTCTTTATACACTGCGAACTCTCACTTTCAGCAAGCCTCGAATTTCGGATTATTTATTTTGCATAATCTATAGCTCTTGTTTCCCTTATAATGTTTACTTTTATCTGTCCAGGGTATTCAAGACTATTTTCAATTTTTTTGCTTATTTCTCTTGCCAATAGTACCATATTATCGTCAGTTATATCTTCAGGCTTTACCATTATTCTAATCTCTCTACCTGCTTGTATAGCAAAGGCTTTTTCAATACCATCATATGCATTTGCTATTTCTTCTAATTTTTCAAGACGATTAATATATGTTTCTAATGTTTCTCTTCTTGCTCCTGGTCTAGCAGCTGATATTGCATCTGCTGCAGTAACCAAAACTGCTTCAATAGTTTGAGGATCATAATCTCCATGATGAGTTGACATTGCATGTACAACTTCTTTGGATTCTCTGTACCTTTTGAGTAGATTCATTCCAATTTCAACGTGGGTTCCTTCTACTTCGTGATCTACTGCTTTACCTATATCATGAAGCAATCCTGCACGTTTTGCAATCTTTACATCTGCTCCAAGTTCAGCTGCCATAAGTCCAGCTAAATAGGAAACTTCTATAGAATGTTGTAGAACATTTTGTCCATAGCTAGTTCTATATTTTAAGCGACCAAGCAATTTTACGAGCTCTGGATGAAGATTGTGTATACCTAAATCAAAGGTTGCCCTCTCGCCTTCTTCTTTGATATGGTTATTTATTTCTTTCCTTGCTTTTTCAACCATTTCCTCGATTCTAGCTGGATGAATTCTTCCATCTATAATAAGCTTTTCAAGAGCTACCCTTGCAACTTCCCTTCTTATAGGGTCAAAAGATGATAAAATAACAGCTTCTGGAGTATCATCTATGATTAAATCTACTCCTGTTAAAGTCTCAAGAGCCCTTATATTTCTACCTTCTCGCCCAATGATTCTACCCTTCATTTCATCATTAGGTAAGCTTACTACTGATACTGTTGACTCTGCTACATAATCAGCAGCACATTTTTGAACTGCGTATGCAATTATTTCCGTAGCGGTTTTATTGGCCTCTTCCTTTGCCTTACCTACTATATCTCTAATCATTACTACAGAATCATGCTTAACTTCCTTTTCTAAATCACTAAGTAAAATTTGTTTAGCTTCTTCGGTAGTAAGACCAGAAATTCTTTCTAGTTCTTCAATTTGTTTTTGGTAAAGGTTTTCTATAGTTTTCTCCTTGCTTGATAGTTCTTTAAGTGATTTGTTCAAATGATCGTCTTTCTTTTCAAGATTATCAGATTTTCTATCAAGTATTTCTTCCTTTTGCAAAAGTCTTCTTTCTAGTCTTTGTAGTTCATTACGTCTATCTCTATTTTCTTTTTCAACTTCAGTTCGCAGCTTGTGAACCTCTTCCTTTGCTTCAAGAAGAGTTTCCTTCTTCTTTGTATCGGCATCTTTATTTGCCTCAGAAATTATAGCGTTAGCTTTTTGTTCTGCACTGCCAATTGTTTTCTCGGCACTCATTTTTCTTAATATATATCCGATCCCAATACCTGCTGGGGTTGATATTACAATAGATAAAACCAGTGGCCAGTAATCATTAATAGCTATAGATACCACCTCCTATATATTAATCACTCAAAAAATATAAACCGATTCCTCGGTTAAAATACTAAAAACTTACAAAGGGAATGAATCGTGGAAAAAGCGTTATGCTGTGCTTTGTGTCCTTTTAATTTTATATCTTTTTCTATTTACTGTCAAGTTGATTTATATTGTACCGACACAAAAGGTACTGCTAGAATCTATTTAATTGTAAATAAATAGAGCCTCGATAAGGTTATCGGACTCTAAATTATTTTCTATTCTTCTGATTTAGCATTTGCTGCCTTTACCATGCTTTCATCCACAGGCAGACCATAATGCTTTCTTACTTTAAAATCTAGCTCAGCAAGCAAATCCGGGTTTTCCATTAGATACTGCTTTACATTCTCCCTGCCTTGACCCAGCTTATTATCTTTATAGCTGTACCAGGAGCCGGATTTTTTTACTAGCTCAGCGTTTACAGCACTGTCTAGAATGCCGCCTTCCCTTGATATACCTTTTCCATACATTATATCAAACTCAGCTTGTCTGAATGGAGGTGCTAGCTTATTCTTAACTACCTTTACCTTGGTTCTATTACCCATGAACTCATTATTTTGTTTTATAATGTCAACTTTTCTAACATCTAATCTTACAGATGAATAAAATTTAAGGGCTCTACCTCCTGTAGTAGTTTCGGGATTACCAAACATAACCCCAACCTTTTCCCTTAACTGGTTGATAAAAACAGCGGATGTTCTGGATTTATTAATAACTCCAGTCAGTTTTCTCAGAGCTTGAGACATAAGTCTTGCCTGTAGACCCACGTGACTGTCTCCCATTTCACCAGCAATTTCAGCCTTGGGAACAAGGGCAGCAACAGAGTCTATAACAATAATGTCTACTGCACCACTTCTAACAAGAGCTTCAACTATTTCTAATGCCTGTTCTCCCGTGTCAGGCTGAGATACAATTAGATTGTCTATATCTACACCTAGATTCTTAGAATACACAGGGTCTAGGGCATGTTCAGCGTCTATAAATGCAGCTGTCCCACCGGCTTTTTGTGCCTCAGCAATCATGTGAAGTGCAACTGTGGTTTTACCTGAAGATTCTGGTCCATAGATTTCAATAACTCTACCCCTTGGTACTCCACCTATTCCCAAGGCTATATCAAGTTCAATAGCTCCTGTTGAAATGCTTTCTATGTTTAATTTAGACGAATCATCACCAAGCTTCATTATTGAGCCTTTTCCAAATTGTCTCTCTATCTGTCCCAAAACCGCCTCTAAAGCTTTATTTTTATCTGACATATAATTTCCCAGATGTATTTAACCTAAATAATTATGGCTAAAATCTGGTTTTCACCTACCTTTCTTTTGCGAACAAATGTTCTCTAAGCTAATTATACATAAATTTCTACATAAGGTCAACCATAGATATGAAATTTTTAAATTCTTTTTTAGCTGACTGTAAGCACTTAGAAACTAGCTTAGGAGACAGACGCATCTACCTATTCTACCCCTTAGGTCGACCCTAAAACTTGCACCTTGTATCTCGCATCTTGAACCTTGCACCTTTAATATTCTTCTTGTATAGTTTTTCTGATTAGATTAAGTGCAGCTATTGTTGTATAATTTCGTATTTTATTTCTATCTCCAGTTAAATTAAGCTTTTTTACGTAAGAGCTGCTATCAGTAGCTATACCAATGTATATTAATCCAACGGGCTTCTCAGGACTCCCACCTGTTGGTCCTGCAACACCGGTTATTGATAATGAGATATCTGTACCAGATGCTCTTTTAATCCCTAATGCCATTTCCATAGCTGTTTCTTTGCTAACAGCTCCGTAGGTCCTCAGTGTGGATTCTCTAACTCCTAGTTCTTCAGATTTGGAAGTATTGCTATATGTAACAATCCCACGATCAAATACTTTTGATACACCTGAAACCGATGTGAGCTTAGATGAAAGCAATCCTCCAGTACAGGATTCTGCAAGGGACAGGGTAAGGTTTTTACTTAAAAGCATATTTACAACTACTTCTTCAAGGACTTCACCCCTATAGCTGTATATATACTCCTTTAATCTGGATTCCACTTCTTTAACTATTGGATTTATTAATGAATCTATTTCTTCATGGCTGTTTCCCTTTGCAGTTATACGCAGAGTCAGCTCTCCATCCTTAGCATAGGTTGCAAGGGTAGGATTAGTTTGATTAGATATGAGGTCAACTAATACATTTTCTAAGCTTGACTCTCCTATTCCAACAAATTTTAATAGCTTTGACTTTATAGTGTATTCAGATTTTCTTTGGAGATAGGGCTTAACAGAATCAAAGTATATACTTTTCATTTCCTTCGGTGGTCCAGGCAGTGAGATTATGACCTTCTCCCTTTCTTCAATTATAAATCCTGGAGCAGTACCAGCGTTATTTTCAAGTATAATGCTGTTATCCGGTAAATAGGCTTGTTTAATATTATTGTTTGTCATCTCTCTATTTAATCTTTTAAAGAAGGACTCTAGCTTACCATAGGTGGGCCTGTGAAGATGCAACTTACGTCCCAAGGCTTTAGCTATTATTTCCTTTGTAAGATCATCCTGAGTTGGCCCCAATCCCCCGGTAGTAATAATCATATCAGAATTTTCAAGGGCATTATTCAGCATTTTATCTAGCCTATGGGGATTGTCACCTACTGTGATATGGAATAAAACGTTAATTCCTAATTCATTGAGCTCCTGGGATAAAAATGCGGCATTGGTATTAACTGTCTGCCCCATCAATAATTCTGTACCAACAGCTAAAATTGTACAATTCAAAGTATATGCACCCCGCTTTATGTAGATAACCAACTTTAAAGTTTAATAAATTTCAAATAAAAAATGCAGAAGCGTTCATTATTTTCTTTGAAATTTATTTTAAGTTTTAGTGTTGGTTATC
>JANQEZ010000261.1 GCA_028278115.1 Clostridia bacterium | reverse complement strand
TTTTTATGAATCTGTTTTAACCTACAAAATATAAGAAAAACAGGTTCATAGTATGAACGAAAAGGAAATATCAAATACCCCCGGCAGCATGAACTAGCATAAGGGGTTAAGTTAAATAAAAAAGAAGGTAAAAGCACTGAAAAAATTTTAAATAACTATTAATTGATTTAATGAGGTGAATTAAATGATAGATTTTATAAAAGGAAAAATAGAGTATGTGGGAGAAGATTATATCGTAATAGAAAATAATTCAATAGGATATAAAATATTTACCTCTGCATATACAACTTCTGACTTGAATGGTAAATCTGAAAATGCTATAGTATATACTCAGATGATTGTAAGGGAAGATGATATTAGACTATGTGGGTTTAGCACAAGAGCTGAGCTTAAGGCCTTTGATTTGCTGAGAACGGTTAAGGGTGTAGGAACAAAGGTTGCTTTAGGAATATTATCTTCAATAGCATATACAGAGCTGATAAATCTTCTAATTGTAGGTGATGTAAATAGCTTGACTAGAGCACCGGGAATAGGTAAAAAAACCGCCCAGCGTATCATTTTAGAGCTTAAGGATAAGGTTAATAAGACAGAAGAATTTAAAGCTATGGAAAATATAAGCTTTGATAATAACATTGGATTTATGAATGATAGCAATAACGAAACTATTGAAGCCCTCATTTCTTTAGGTTATAGTAAAGTAGAGGCACAAAAAGCCCTTGTAAATATAGATGATAATTTACCTATTGAGGAAAAGATAAAGCTAGGCTTAAAGCAGTTAATGAGATAGGAAGGATGATGTATTGAAATGAGCAGCGAATTAGATGATAATAGACTTATGACTCCAACATTCAAAGAGGACGACGGTGAAGTAGAGGGGAGCCTAAGACCTAAGACCCTAAGGGAATACATTGGTCAAGACAAGGTTAAAAGCAAGATGAAGGTCTTTATTGATGCAGCCAAAATGAGAAATGAGGCATTAGACCATGTGCTTTTATATGGACCTCCGGGGCTTGGAAAGACTACGCTTTCAAATATCATAGCCAATGAAATGGGAGTAAATATAAGGATCACTTCAGGACCTGCAATAGAAAGACCTGGTGATTTAGCTGCCATATTGACGAATTTGATGGAAAATGATGTTCTATTCATAGATGAAATACATAGGCTGAGTAGAAGTGTAGAGGAAGTCCTTTACCCGTCTATGGAGGACTATGCCTTGGACATTATAATTGGTAAAGGTCCTAGTGCTAGGTCTGTAAGGATAGACCTTCAAAGGTTTACTTTGATTGGAGCAACCACTAGAGCAGGCATGTTGACTTCACCCCTGAGAGATAGATTTGGAGTAATATGTAAGCTGGATTTATATAGTAATGCTGACCTTAAAACCATTGTTTTAAGATCGGCCAAGCTTTTAGGAGTGCCCATTGACTCAGAGGCTGCATATGAAATTGCAAAGAGGAGTAGAGGAACACCAAGGATTGTTAATCGCCTTTTAAAGAGAGTGAGGGACTTTGCTCAAGTCCTTGGTGATGGAAAAATAACCTTGGATTTGGCCCGTAAGGCACTTAAAATATTAGAAGTAGATGATCTTGGTCTGGATGGTGTTGATAGAAGAATACTAATAACAATTATTGAAAAATTCGATGGCGGTCCCGTTGGATTAGATACACTGGCTGCATCAACAGGGGAGGAAAAAAACACCATAGAGGATGTGATTGAACCCTTTTTACTTCAACTGGGCTTTATGAAAAGAACCCCCAGGGGCAGAGTGCTGACTAGAATGGCATATGAACATATGGGCATTGATTTTCATCAAAAAGATGAGGGAGCAACGCTATGGAATCTATTGGAAGAATAATTATTTCACTTGGGATTGTTTTAATAGTAATCGGTATAACCATTACCTTTGGCAGTAAACTGGGTCTTGGACGCTTACCGGGGGATATCCTTATCCGAAGAGGAAATACTACTTTCTATTTCCCCATACTAACCAGTATAATAATCAGCATTCTTTTAACACTAATTGCTAATCTGTTTTTTAAAAGGTAGATGATTTTTAATTTTTTAAGGTTTCGCTGTTAGCTGTCAGCTATTAGCAGTTAGCCAAATAAAGAAAATATTTATCTTACTTGAAATACTTATTATAATTATAAACTTTAATCTCAAAATTTTTCTTACTTACAAAGGAGAGCTAAAATGAAAAAAAGAGTTTATATTCTATACTTTTTAATTCTAATGCTTATAATGGGAACAGGAGCTTCGTGGGGCTACGATAAGTCCAATATACCTAAGATGATTAGGGTAGGGC
>JANQEZ010000256.1 GCA_028278115.1 Clostridia bacterium | reverse complement strand
TAGGTTAAAACAGATTCATAAAAATCACTCAAATGAAATATCAAAACCCCCTTAAGTATTGATAAACTAAAATTAATGATTTACTAGCTCAACGAGTTAGTATAGGTTATAATTATAAAATTTTTTGGTCAACCTAGTTATTAACCCATAAGGGTTAATATATAGTATTATTATTTCTATTAAGGGGGATTTTTGATGAAGAAAGTTATTGAATTTCTTGAGAAGTTTTTTGTTCCCTACGCGGCAAAGGTAGGAGGACAAAGGCATTTAGTTGCAATACGTGATGGATTTGTATCAATTATGCCAATCATTATTGCAGGCTCCTTTGGAACCCTTATCAACAATATGGGGATTCCTGCTTACCAGAATCTCATGAATGGAATCTTTGGCGGCTCAGATTGGAAAGGATTTGGAGGCAATATTTGGTGGGGAACATTCGCAATTATGTCATTATTCATTGCTTTTACAGTAGCCTATAATTTAGCAAAATCCTATGATGTAAATCCTTTAGCTGCTGGTGTGCTCTCACTTTGTAATTATTTCATGTTTATACCACAAGCCATCAATGTTACTATTGGCGAAAATGTCGGAGATATAGCAGTACCGGCTGAGCTTGTTGGGAAACAGATAGGAGCTTGGGGGAATATCAACTGGGGATACCTAAATGCTACAGCCTTATTCGTTGCGATTTTAATAGCTATAATATCTACAGAGTTGTTTGTAAAATTAACAAAAACCGATAAACTTACCTTTAAGATGCCTGATAACGTTCCACCGGCAGTATCAAAATCATTTGCAGCTTTGTTTCCTACTATGATAGTTGTAGCCATTGGAGCATTGATATCACTATTTATTTCCTTTGCAGGAACTGACGTATTTAAAGTTGTTACCAATATTATACAAGAACCCCTTCTAAAGCTGGGAGGTTCCATAGGTGCAGCTATATTAATACCATTTTTTAATCAGCTATTATGGTTCTTTGGACTTCATGGTGCAAATATACTAGCTCCACTTATGGAAGCAATAAATGCCCCTTCAATAGCGGCGAATGTCGAAGCCATAGCTGCAGGGGGAAAACCAGTATTTATATTAACAAAGCCCTTCTTTGATGCATTCGTTTATATGGGTGGATCAGGAACGACGATTTGCCTTATAGCAGCAATATTTGTGGCGAGTAAAAGAAAGCATTATAGAAGCTTAGCAAAACTATCAGTTGGACCAGGGTTATTTAACATAAATGAGTCAATTATATTTGGGATGCCTTTAGTGCTTAATCCAATATTCTTTATCCCCTTTATTTTAGGCCCGGTTATAATATCTGTTATAGCTTATTTGGCTACTGCAAGCGGACTTGTTCCATATACAACCATTGTAATTCCTTGGACATCACCACCTATTATAGGTGGATTCCTAGCAACAGGAGGACATTTTATGGGGGCAGTGCTTTCGGCGGTAAACCTAATAATATGCTTTTTAATTTATCTTCCATTTATCGCTATATCTGAAAGGCTTGAAAAGAGGGAAGTGTCGAAATAAAGGTTTAAGCAAAGGGGGGATTTCCCCCCTATTACTACAATCTTAATAATGGAGGAATAAATATGGAAGACATTATTTTTCAAATAATTACATTTAGTGGAGAAGCAAAAAGCTGTTCTCTAGAGGCTGTACAAATAGCAAAAAAATCTGATATAAAGGGTGCAAAGGAAAAGCTTGAGCTTGCAAACCAAAAACTTAAAGAAGCCCATAAATTCCAAACTCAGCTTATTCAAAGAGAAGCAGGAGGAGAGGATATGAAGGTGTCACTGTTATTGGTGCATGCACAGGATCACCTTATGAATGCAATAATGCTTAAGGATATATGCTGTGAATTCATTGAGCTGTATGACTCCATAGCTTTACCGGGATGTAAATAATGAGAGGGCTTGGGATATCTTTGTATCCAGAAAATGCATCAATTGGAGAGTTTAAAGCTTATGTAGATTTAGCTATAAAATATGGATTCACAAGGGCTTTTACATGTCTGATATCAATTAGCAAAGACTCAAGGGGATGCTTTGATAAGTTTAAGAAAGTAGTTGAGTATGCAAGCTTAAGGGGAATGAAAGTAATAGCAGATGTCGAGCCTTCAATTTTTGGAGAGCTTGGAAGTTCCTATAATAGGCTTGGATTCTTTAAGGAAATGGGACTCTATGGCATACGTCTAGACCTTGGTTTTTCCGGTAGTGAAGAAAGTATTATGACATTTAATTCCTCGGATTTAAAGATTGAAATAAACATGAGTAACGGAACAAAATACCTTGAAAATATTCTTTCATATTTACCAAACAAGGAAAACCTATTGGGCTGTCATAACTTTTATCCCCATAGATACACAGGTCTTGCCAGGGAGCATTTTATAAAATGCTCTAAGGATTTTAAAAAACATGGAATACGAACAGTGGCATTTGTATCCTCAAAGAAAGCAGACTTTGGCCCGTGGCCAGTAAATGAAGGACTGTGTACCCTTGAAGAGCATAGGAATCTCCCTATTGACGTACAAGCTAAGGATTTATTCAACACTAATCTTATTGATGATGTAATTATAGCTAATTGTTTTGCTTCGGAGGATGAACTGAAGGCTTTAGGAAATCTTGACAGGAATATGATAACTCTAAATGTTGAGCTAAGTGAAAACATTCCTCAGTTACAAAAAAAGATTGTATTAGAAGAACTCCATTTCAATAGAGGTGATGTTTCCGAGTATATGATTCGATCAACTCAAAGCAGAGTAAAATATATAGATTATGAGTTTCAATTGTTTAATCCTAAACCAATAAAAAAAGGAGATATATTGATTGAAAGCTCTCTATATAAAAGGTATGCAGGAGAGCTCCAAATTGCATTAAAGGATATGGATAATAGCGGTAAGACAAATGTAGTGGGTAAAATTGTCGACCAAGAGATATTTCTAATAGATTATATTAAGCCGTGGCAAAAATTTAAGCTTCAGTGTACAAAATAAAATTTATAGTATTAATTTAAACTTAGCTTGATATTTTTAAAGGAGTAGATAAATGCGAATAATCATTGTAAAGGACTATGAAGAATTGAGCAAAAGGGCAGCTAATATTTTAGCTAGTCAAATCATATTAAAGCCCAGTAGTGTAATAGGATTAGCAACGGGTTCTACACCTATAGGAACGTATCAGGAGCTAGTTAGACTTTATAAAAGTGGTAATATAGATTTTTCAGAAGTCGTAACATTTAACCTTGATGAATACTATGGATTGGATCGATATGATAAGCAGAGCTATTATTTTTTTATGAATAAATATTTGTTTAGTCATATCAATATAGATCGGAAAAATGTTCATATACCTGATGGAAAAGCAGAAAATATCTATATAGCATGTAAGACCTATGAAAAAAAAATTAAAAAGGCAGGAGGAATAGATATTCAACTTCTGGGTATTGGCCGAAATGGACATATCGGATTTAATGAACCAGATATGAAGTTTGAAGCATTAACCCACTTAGTTAATCTAGATGAAGATACCATTAAAGCAAACTCAAGATTCTTCAATTCCATTGAAGAAGTCCCCAAACAAGCAATAAGTATGGGAATAAAAACCATTATGAATTCAAAAAAGATTTTGCTATTAGCTTATGGAGCCCAAAAGAATGAAACAATATACAATATGGTTAATGGAAGGATAACACCTGAATTACCTGCATCGGTTTTACAATTGCATCCTGATGTGACTGTTATACTTGATAAAGGAGCAGGCTCCCTTTTATAGAGAATCCAAAGTAAATGTTAATTTATACATATACTATATTAATGTACATATCAAAATATCCGATGATTCTGGGGATTTTTGATGTGTATAAAT
>JANQEZ010000245.1 GCA_028278115.1 Clostridia bacterium | reverse complement strand
CTCTTTAAATTTATTTTTTATATTATTTAGATTATCATTTGTAAACTTTGGTAGTTCATTTGTAATCATATCAAGGCTTTCCTGGTCAAGCTCTGAAATAAGATTATTATATTTTTCCATAGTTATCCTCCTGTTTTATAATTTAATTTGAGTAAGTAAAGATTTTTTACTATAGTAAAGCTTATTACTTACTTCTTTAACAGTAATATTTAATTTATCGGCAATCTCTCTAGGCTTCAATTGATAGAAATACCTAAGTATAAAAATTTCACTATCTAATTCCTTTAGATTTTTAGCAAATTTATAAATTTCATTAATAATTTGCTTATTTACTAAAATTTCCTCCATATCATCAGTTTTTATCTTTAACTCATCATCATATGATAAGGCTGTAGTTCTATTTATTTTTCTCACTTTATCTATTGCTTTACTTTTTGTAACAAGACATAAATAGGATCTAATACTTCCTCTCCTTTTATCATATTTCTCAGGATGTTCCCATAAATATGCAAAGCTTTCTGCTACACAGTCTTCTATGTCTTCCACACTTCCAACCTTTTTAAGTACACCAGAAGCGACGAACCAAAGCAGCTTACTATATTTATCAATTAAAATTTCAAAGGTTCTAGGATTATGCCTTTGTATTCCTCGTTGCAATTCTTCATCTAACATCTAGTATATTACCTCCTTAATATATATTTATTATAATCGATTATATAAAATAGTACGAATGAAAAAGCGTTTTTACTTAAAATAAAAAAGAACTCCTTTAGTTTTTAGTTAACGGCAGCTCTTTTTTGTAAGTCTTAATAGGCTTTGTTATTTCTTTCCTTTAATTTAAATGTTTCCTATTAATTCACTATTTAATTCTGTAGAATCTTTAAAATATTTATCTTTAACATTCATTTTATTGTCAAATTCATAAACTAAGGGGACTCCTGTAGGTATATTTAATTCTACTATTTCTTCTTCATTTAGGTTTTCAATGTATTTGACAAGCCTCCTTAAACTATTGCCATGGGCTGCAATTATTATTTTCTTCCCTTTCTTTATTAGAGGGTACGCACAGACAAGGGGACAGGAGAAACCACTGAAAAGTACCATTTTTAGATTGATATTAAGCTAATAAAATAATCTGTGTATTCTGTCTCTCAAATGAGTATTATTTTTCTAGTAATTGTAAATTCAAAAGCAAAAAAACAAAATTCATCGCTCATTTTGGAGGATAGAATAGCTGCTATCCTCTTTAAATTTACTGCTAATGCAGTCAATTTTGCTTGTGTAGCCATGCTTCTTAAACCATACCCCCGGGCACGGCCTAATCCATGAAAATTCTTCATTTCTCCATTTTTCCATTCTTGGCAGGCTCTGTTTTTGTATTTTTCTCTAAATTCTTCTGATTTTTGTTCTTGGCTGTATCCATAAAATTCAGGGGTGTTTATCCCTACTTCAAGTACTCTAGCAATTTGAGTTCTTCGGTTACATACATTTCTTTTTGAACAGTTCCTACATTTTTCTTTTTCAAAGTAATATTTATATGTCTGTTTACCACTTTTATCTTTTCTATGCTTTTTATTTACTGTTATATTTCCTTCACTACAAAACCATTCATCTGAATCTTTATTATAGCTAAAGAGTTCTTCATCAATTTTGTATGCCATTTCACTTACAGGTATATATGCTTTTGCCTTTGCTTCTTTGATTTTATCTAGTATTGGTCTTTTAAAGTAGGCTTTATCTCCATATACTTCTTCTATGTTTAGTCCTGTTTGCTTAGTTAATTCAATTAATTTGTCAAATTCAGTTCCATCTACGTAGGCTCCATCCTTTACTGTTACTGATGTAATGATTCTTTCATCTGTGGTAATTATATATTCGCTTTAATATTATTTCATATAATTTTGCATTATTATCACTTGATTCAACTACTACTTCTCGCTTTAACTTAAATCCATATTCACTATACAATTTATTTAGATATCCTCTTTTACTATAACAATCTAACCTTAAATATTGTTTTCCACTATTCTTAGCATATTCTTCTATCCACATAAGAATTTCTTTTGCATATCCTTTGCCAGTATAACCTTCTTTTATAACGACTTTATGTATATAAAATGCACTATCTTCATTTTCTTTTTCAGTCCAAAAATTACTATCTTCACTAACCAGTACAAAACCGCCTATAACTTCATTCATTATCTCAACAACAAACCATTTGCTATTGGGATATTTTTCAATAAATATACTCTTTTTCAAGTACTTTGGATTCCACATCTGTTTTCCATTTTTTATTAGCCATTTTGCTTTCGTTCTCAGTATAGATAACAATTCATCTAGTCTATCATCCTTTATTTCTACAATTTGAACATTCATTTTACCAAATCTCCTTTTTTATATACTAATATTAAGATTCTACCATTTAAAGCTATCTACTGTCTATTAGAACAGTTCCCCCTATACTCTCTAAAATCTGTAGCATCATTATAGCAAGAAACAACTACAATTCAAAGAATTTGAGCACTGAACCATCAATAGTTGTCACTTCACATGTTCTTCCGCCCCACGGCTCTTGGGTTACTGCCGTTATCTGATTCCATCCACCTTTCTTGACATAATCGTAAAGCTCTTCTACTCCTTGAACTAACATAAATCCAACAATTCTTTCTATTGGTTCACCTTTAAACAAGTGTATACCTGTAAAAGGTGCGATATGAAGTGCTTCAATTTCTAACGGAATATTGTTTACACAACCATAATTTCCGATATCATTTTGATCTCTGGACTCTATTTGTCCATACCAACCAAGAATTTCTTTAAACCACTTAATCGTTTTATCCATATTTTGTGTATAATAGACAGCTCCAGTTTCTTTTACAACATAACCTCTCTTACTTAAATCATTAATCATAATTTTACCTCCTGATATTTTCGTTTTTACAGAAATTCTTGAGAATGTATTTATTGTTTTGTCTTTCTTTCTAATTGACGAAGGTGTTATGCCGTGAAACCTAGTAAACGCTCTTGTGAAACCTTCGTTCGTATGATAGCCATACTTCAAAGCAATTTCTAAAATGTTCTCATCATTAGATACTAAATCATAACCTGCTAAAGTTAATCTGCGATTTCTAATATATTCCCCAACAGTGCAATTACATAACATTGAAAACATCTTTTGATACTGATAGCTCGATACATAAAGAAGCTTAGCTAGACATTCTGCATCAAGAGTTTCACAAATATTATCTTCAATATAATCAATCGTTTCCTGAATGCCTTCAATCCAATCCATTCTCTTACCTCCCTGCTAAATTAATCATATCAAAGTGAATTTTTCTTTTCTTGATATCCTGTGGTCAGATTTGTTCGTTTTTTTATACACTAAATAATGCGTTCTATATATATTTTATCATTAGTTCATCTATATGCTCTTATTACTTAAGCAAATTCAATCTATACATCATGTCTTGTCTAATAGCTTCCTTCATGGATTCAGTAAGGCTTGATAAGGCATCAAATAAATCTGTTAATTCATTGATATAGTCGCTCATTGAAATTACCCCCATTCCTACTTATATAGTAGAATGAGGGAGTTATGATGTCTATGAATATCTTAATTTATTTTTCTTAAAACCGGTATTCAGGCAAAGGAAACAACTCGAATTAAATGGAAACATCTCATAAGTCTATATAACTCATATGAAGGTAAAATGACTGATTTCTGCAAGGAACACGGTATCACAAGAAATCAATTATAATATCATAGAGCAAGAGAAAATAAAAAGAATTCAGTATCTTTTCATCCTATCAAATTAAATTCTAAAGATTCCTCAGACATTTCTAATCAAAAATCTTCTACTGACATATCTACAATAAAAATATCTATCATGTTTAATGGATGAGATATCAAAACTAGAAGATATAGAAAGAACTAAGGAAAATTTATTGAAATTAATGCCTTGGTCCAATACTCTACCTGACGAACTGAAAATCGAAAAGAAGAAATAAATTTTAAATCCAGTATACTAATTTTTATAGTTAGTTATACTGGATTATCTATTTCAAGACGGTAAATCTTTGACAGATACCTATGAAGAGATATATACGTATGTACGAAGTAAAGGAGCTGTCCCAATCATTGATTACAATCCTCGTAGATAAGATTGTAGCGGGGAAGCTTTATTAGAATGAACTGGGAAGGCCTTACGCTCCTTGTAGCTGCGTTTGTAAAGATTGTGGGTATGATGCAAAGAGGAAAAGTGTGAAGTATAGATGTGAAAAACAATCACCAAGCTGTGAAAACTGTGAACATGCAAAGAATAAATGTGGATATACCAAATCCTTGCCAATCCGTAATAAGGAGTTAATAGTAATCTATGGAGGCTTCTAATTCTAAATTACGACCCCTATTTTCCAGTACAGACAGGTAGAACATACTTATTGAAGCTACCGCCATAATGAAAAAGACGATTAACCATACAGTTCTTGAGTCACCCCTTTGGATAATCTTTCCCATTATTAAGGGGTTAATGATGGTGGCACCTCTCGTAACCAATGAAGCAATGGAAATCATCCTTCCTCTATATTCATAGGGGCTTTTTTCCACAACGAAAACCATATAATTAGTATTATATAAAATTTCCCCCACTGTCCATAAAACCGTGGCCACCACTAAAAGATAGAAGGTATTGAGCATATAGTGCATACCAAACCCAAAGGCATAAAACAGTCCAACAATAAACATATTAAAAACAGGGGAAAACTTGATGGTGACTTTAGTAATCCATGCTGTACAGCAAATGACCACGATACTATTTGCAAACATCAATATACCAAAATAGTAAGAACTTTTAAGAGGAAAAATTGAATCTATAAACAAGGGAAGACAAAAATAGTTCTGGGCATAACTAAAGGTATAAGCTGCTGATAAAGCTATATAGATTAGTAGTATAGGTCTTTTTAATAATACTGAAATACTATTCTCTCCATCATTACTTGTCGTGTTTTCTTGCCTTTTACTCTCCTCTATTTTCTCTTTATTCAAGGCAGCAATTTCATCTTTAGATTCCTTAACCTTTGTTAAAATTAAAAAAACAAAAACCAAGATGGCTACAGCTTCCCCAATAAAAATGATATCAGGGTAACTTTTAAAGGCATAACCTGCCACTAAAGAACCAATACCTCCTCCAAAGTTAGCACCGAGATATACCAGTGAGTAGGCTTGCTTTCTCTGATGACTAGGGGTCAAGTCTGCAATTAGGGCATCGTTTGATGGGGTAGCAATTGCGGTAAATAGTGTAAACAGACTGATTAGAATCAGCTTTACATAGAAGTCACTAATAAAAAGTACCACCAGTAGACAAAGGGCCGATATAAATCTAGAAGTCACCAAAACCTTCTTTCTACTATAGTGATCCGTTAACTTCCCTCCTATGATCACGCCTGGAATAAAGGCAAGGGTTGAAACAGCAATAAATATGCCGATTATATCTTTATCCATTCCTGATGTATTGTTTAAATATAGACTTAAATAAGGAACGACAAAATACCCAAATCCACTAATTGTGTGGGCTACCAGAAGAA
>JANQEZ010000235.1 GCA_028278115.1 Clostridia bacterium | reverse complement strand
AATAACCCCAATGCCAATAGTCCTGCTAAAGCTTTTTTCTTTAAAGACATTTCATTTCCTCCCTTTTTTTATTTAGCCTCTTTATTTAAAATACGCCTTGGCAGAGTTTTCAATAAACTGGAGCATTTCATCTAAACTATGTGCTCTAGCTCTTGAACATACCCAGACATATTCATCACATAGAAAACATCTTCTTTGGTTTCTGCCTATTTCACTGCCACCTACTTTATCTCCCAAGGGACCTATTACATCAAAGTCATAAATTCGGCCCAGCATATCCCCATCTTCTATATCTGTACATATTTTTTTTATATACACCGGATCATCATCGACAACTATAAATGCCTCAGCTCCTGCAATATTAAGCTTTAAATCTTTAAAAACAATAGGGATATCCTTCTCCTTTAGAGATACTTCAAGTAAATTCATACCATTATTAAATATCTTCCTATAAAGCTCATTATCCTTTTCTGGTCCTGGGATATTGAGTTTAAAGGCTATCAAAGTCTTTTTATATTCGTTTACAAGCTCTTGTTGATAGAAGGCTCTAGCCTCCCTTGCCTTTAAGATGGCTTCTAAATTTTTATTATTACTACCACCTGATTTCATGCCTATTTAACCTGTCTAATAACATCTATAATGCTTCCATCACGATATTCAACTACTGCAACAATTTTATCTGTATATTGAATCGTCTTTGGTTTCCCTACGATATCCTTAGCCATATTGCTTAATTCCTCTACTGTGGTAATTGGCAGTCCCTTATCCTTGAGCCTTTCAATTAGGTCTGTCCTCCTTGGATTTATAGCTATACCTCTTTCAGTTACTAGGACATCTACAGTTTCACCTGGCGTAATTACAGTATTTACTCGATCTACTACAGTTGGGATTCTGCCTCTAACTAGTGGGGCTACAATAATAGATAGACTAGAGGCTGCTGCTGTATCGGAGTGTCCTCCAGAGGCCCCTCGTATTACTCCATCTGAACCAGTTATAACATTTACATTGAAATCTGTATCTATCTCTAAAGCACTTAATATAACCACATCTAACTTATTGGCTATACATCCCTTGTTATGGGGATTAGCATACATGCACGCATCTATCTCATGATGATTTGGATTTCTTATAATTGACTGGCATGAATCTATATCAAAGGTTTGGGTATCAAATAAATTATCTATAAAGCCTTCTTCGTGAAGCTCCACCATTGGCTTTGTTATTCCACCCAGTGCAAATGCAGCCTTAACACCCTTAGATTTCATCTCTTCCTTCAAGAACCTGGTAACCGCTAAAGAGGAGCCTCCTGAGCCTGTTTGGAAGGAAAAACCATTTTTAAAATATCCTGAGTTTACGATGACTTTGCAGGCATTTTGTGCTATCAACAGCTCTTTAGGATTTTTTGTATATCTAGTTGCCCCTGAAGCGATTCCCTTTACATCGCCTATGGAATCAACCTTAACCACATAATCCACCTTGGTCTGGGAAATACTTGCTGGAAAATTTGGATATGCCACTAGGTCATCTGTAACTAGAACCACTGTATCGGCGTATTCTGCATCTACCCTTGCATATCCCAAGGAACCACATATTGTCTTAGAACCTCTTCCACTGGCATTTCCGTATTCATCTGAGCTAGGAACTCCTAGAAAAGCAATATCAATTTTAATTTCTCCTGCTTCGATTGCCCTTCCTCTACCTCCGTGGGAGCGTATAACCACTGGATTTTCCATTATTCCATTGGATATTGCCTCGGCAAGCTTTCCCCTAACTCCACTGGTATAAATATTTGTAATTACTCCGCTTTCTACATGAGTTAGTAAAACCTCATGAACAGTAGTAAGTGAGCTGGGGGCGATTGAGATATTTTTAAATCCCATTTCTGCTATCTTGTTCATAACCATATTAGTAACATAGTCCCCATTTCTAAAATGGTGGTGAAAGGATATTGTCATTCCATCCTTTAATCCAGACTTAATTATTGCCTCTTCTATATTCTCTAATACTTTATTCTCACCAGGCTTTACCTGCTTTAGCAGTGGACCTGCTTTTCTACCAGTAGGACCCTTTTCAAATGGTTCCAAATAATTGCGTATCTCTTCATATCCTTTAATACTATCTGGAATTCTTCCTTCAACGGAATTCGTCATCTAATAGTCCCTCCTTCTATACTGTAGATACATTTGCTAGTTCCAGTATTCTTTCAGCCCTCTCAACAATGGGTTTATCAACCATCTTACCATTTACCGATATAACACCTAGTCCCTTTTCCTCAGCTTCCTCTATAGCTCTTATTACCTGTTTTGCGTCCTCTATTTCCTTTTGCGTCGGTGTGTAAATTTCATGCACCGGTGCTATCTGTCTTGGGTTTATTATGGATTTTCCGTCAAAGCCCAATTGTTTTATGAGCTTAACCTCATTTCTAAAGCCTTCCTCATCATTTACATTAGAAAAAACTGTATCTAAAGCATATATACCTGCTGCTCGAGCAGCTATTAGAATTTTACTTCTGGCATAGAGCAGCTCAACGCCCTCTGGGCTTCTCTTGGTCTTCATATTAGTAACGAAATCCTCGGCACCTAGTGCTATTCCAATCATTCTAGGACTTGCTGTTGCTATTTCCATAGCATTTATAACTCCCAAGGGGCTTTCAATTGCACCCATCATTTTGGTAGTGCCAACTGGTTTTCCAATTTTTATTTCTATATCTTCTATTACTTTTTCTACATCAATTACATCCTGTGCTGTCCCAGTTTTAGGTAGTCGTATTACATCAGCACCTGCACGCACCATAGCTTCTATATCGCTTTGTCCATAGGGTGTATCCAGCCCATTTATTCTTACAACGATTTCAGTTTCACCGTAGTCGATTGATTTTATAGCATTATACACTAGTAATCTTGCTGAGTCCTTTTCTAAAAGGGAAATTGAGTCCTCCAAATCAAACATTAGTGAATCTGCACCATATATATGTGCATCGGCAAGCATGCTGGGATTGCTGCCTGGAACATAAAGCATCGTTCTTCTTAGCCTTTTCCCCATTTATAATATCCCCCAGTCCATATCATTTTCTTTTTTAACTGCCCTCATAACTGCACTCTGAACCCTTGCCCTTATGGTGCAGTCTAAAGCTCCTCTATCAACAGCTCTCACAACTACATCATTGACCTTCATCTCACCTAGTGTTTCTAAAATAACTGATTTTATCTGAGCTCCAAACTGTTTTTCCACTGAACTCTGTAGATGAATTTTTATACCAGCCTCATGTCCTTTTTCTATAACTATGTTTATGTCACTTGATTCCATAGTTCCTGACATACCTGTTTTGACTATTTTCATTTTCATCACCCCACTAATGTCTTTTGTTTGAAGAAGCTTTAATTTTTTTAATTAATTTTTCACCCTCCGCTGAGATTAAAAATTTATAGGTGGAAGTCGGAATAATTTCCTTAATCTCTCCTATTTCCCCCTTTATAATGGCTGCTCTTACCTTTGATGCACTGATATATCCATGCTGGCTTTCCTTCCTTGGAATTTCCCTTAGCTCTATACCATACTTTGGCAGAATATTTTTTAAAGCTTGATTATATGCATTGGTTGTAGTACAGTATGGCTCTTCTCCCACATATCTCCTATTAATTCCTAAAGCCGGGGCAATGTGCTTGCCAAATATTTTTGCATCTAAAGCCGTATGAATGGCTGTTATGTCGGATTTTTCTTTGATGAAGTATGAGGGAAAGGTTGCATTTGAAATAATATAATTTCCACCCTCATGAACTGTAACTCCTTGTATATGCTTTGTCCCCTCCTTTATCAGCTTCATGCGAATCCTATATGGAAAGCTTGATTCATCAGAGGATACAACGAAAATATGTAGATGGTCGCTTTCCTTTACAGCCTTCTCAATTAAATATTGATGACCCTTTGTAAAGGGATTTCCGTTCATTACAATGGAACTAATTATTTCTCCATCTACTTTGGTCTTTGCAAAGCTATTTAGATAGTCTTTTAGTCCGTGGGGTCGGTTCTCCATTAGCACTACTTGTCTATCTATTTCTTCTACAAAATAAAACCCAAGAAACTCAAAGCTCTTTCTAGAATCAGGCTTTGTAAATAGAAATATATCATCTATGCCGCGATGGTACTGTATATTAATGAGTTCACTCATTAATAAATTTAGAACTCTGCCTCCCTGATAACTCTTGTCTACAGCTATACATCTAAGGGTATTTGCCTTAACTCCACCGGCGGCAATAAGTTTTTCCGAGTCAAAAATCCCAACAATTTCCTCTAGAGACGAATCCAAGCTTAAATCATTTTTATTTAAGAGATTCGTTAACTTCTCAATTATTGCCTCTTTGCCTAGATCAATTTTTTCAATTCGGTAATCTTCATATGACATAGTTATTACTCCCCATAGGTATTGAATAAAGGTGTCTGGCGACGCATTGTAGATTTAAGTTCCAAGTTGCAAGTTCTAAGTATTAGGGTCTTTCTAATAGGGTTTCTAGGCAAGGACAAAAGCCTCTGGCGATGTATTTAAATAAATATGTCCCAATTTAACTGGTAATAGTTTTAATTTCTCTTATATATGTTCATTATCCTCTTTTCAGCTATGAAGTTTCTTTTGAAAAATGTATGAATTTCATTGGTAATAAAAAAGGTCAGCATATAATATTCTAAGAACTTCTTAGAATTTTATATACTGACCTTTGAAAGCATAACAAATGTCATCATTCGCCTTGTCAATATTCTTATTATAGGATTTTTAAAGTAATCTACTGTTCCTCGCTTATAGCCTACCAATCCCACCTATAGCTTACCTGAGTATCTATAATGAGCTTAGTCTTTTTAGGAAACGTTTTCGTAGATAAATTATACTATAAAATAAAGTAAAATACAATATCTTTTTTT
>JANQEZ010000216.1 GCA_028278115.1 Clostridia bacterium | reverse complement strand
AAATTTGCTAAAAAAATTGCAGTAGCTGCTGGAGCAGTCTCGGAGGTTATTTTAAAAAGGAGGGGTAAAAGCATTGTACTGGTATCTCTAGCAAGGGCTGGTACACCTGCAGGTATTTTAATAAAAAGGTATTTAAAATATAGATATAATATAAATCTACCCCATTATAGTATCTCTATAATTAGGGGTAAAGGAATAGATGAAAATGCTATTAAGTTTATTTTAGCCTCTCATCCAGACAGGGAAATTCAATTCGTTGATGGTTGGACTGGCAAGGGAGCAATAACGAATGAGCTAAACAAAGCTTGCCATGATTATGAAAAAAAGCATAAAGTGCCTTTAAATAGTGATTTAGCAGTCATTGCTGACCCCGGTCATTGTACAAGTATATTTGGTACAAGGGAAGATTTTTTAATACCAAGTGCTTGTCTAAATGCAACGGTTTCAGGGCTAATTAGCCGTACAGTTCATAAAGGAAAAATAATAGATGAAAATGACTTTCATGGAGTAAAATATTATAAAGAGCTTATTAATGAAGATGTTTCAAACCTTTTTGTAGATACAGTATCTAAGGAATATCCATTTATTAAAGAAGAGGTTGAAAGCAGTTTAATCAACCTATCATCAGAATTTCACCAAGTATCGTGGCTGGGCATGAAGGACGTTGAAAAAATCCAAAATGAATTTGATATTAAAAATATTCATTTTATAAAGCCTGGTATTGGAGAAACCACAAGGGTTCTTTTAAGGAGAATACCTTGGAAGATTCTTATAAGAGAGGATGCAAAAAATATAGAACATATCCTACAGCTTGCCAAAGAGCGAGAAGTGCCTGTGGAAACCTATAATTTATCTGCATATCAATGCTGTGGTATTATTAAATCAATGGGGGAAAAATAATTATGATGTTTGCAAGTGATTTAGATAGGACTATTATATATTCTAATAAGTTTATTGATAACAAAATCAAAGAGCCCAATAGCATTAGATTAGTTGAACTATACAATGGTGAAGAAATCACATATATGATGGAGAAATCTATTGATACTCTAAAGGAGATATGCAAAAAAGTATTATTTGTTCCCGTCACAACCCGAACTATTAAGCAATACAAAAGAATAAGTATATTCAATAAAGAAATCACTCCAAAATATTCAGTAGTAACAAATGGAGGAAACATTTTAGTCGAAGGAGTTCTAGATAAAGAATGGAATAAAGCTGTAAAGGGTAAGCTTGGTATAGAGTGCCTGGCTTTAGAGGACGCAATTAGTGAGTTTGAAAATATAAGAACAGATCATTGGGTGAATAAACTTAGAATAGCTGATGATATGTTTTTTTACTGTGTAATTGATACTATGAAAATACCCTTTGATGAATTGAGTGATATTTCAAAGACATTAAAAAATAGCAATTGGAGAACAATACTTCATGGGAGAAAGCTGTATTTTTTGCCAAATTGTGTTAATAAAGGCCATGCAGTAAAGCATTTAGCTGAAATAGAGGAAAAAGAGCATATTATAGCTGCAGGAGATTCAATACTAGATTTAGATATGCTTCACAATACAAAGCATTTTCTCTCGCCTCAACATGGAGATATTTATAATTTAGAAGAAGATAAATATCAAAAAGAGCTTGTTAAATTTACAACGAACCGTGGAATTTTAGCAGGAGACGAAATATTGGAAACTGTTCTAAAGCTTTGCTCTTAAGTAGTACAATTAAGCTATAGTAGCTTTAATAAAGGAAAGAGTATATCTGCTCTTTCCTCATTTCTTTAACCCTTCTTTAAGCAATTCAAAATCCAATGTACCATTAATCCGAGAATAATTTTTTAAAATATACAAATAATAACCCTTAAACTCATTAAAAGCCATTATCTTTATACGGTAATGCTACTTTAAAGATTGATAAATTTCACTAAAAGAATGTAGAAGCCTTCATTATTTCAGTGAAATTTATCTTATGTTTTAATGCAGTATGACTGTAAATGAATATGTAAGAAGAGTTAAAGGAGTGGTTGTTATCAAAGCAGTAATTATGGCAGGTGGAATGGGATCAAGACTTAGACCACTTACCTGTGATTTGCCTAAACCAATGGTTCCAATACTAGGTAAACCCACAATAGAATATTCAATACAACTGTTAAAAAAATATGGAATAACAGATATTGCAGTGACAATGGCATACATGCCCTCGGTTATAACCGATTATTTTGATGATGGAAGAGAAATGGGGGTAAATTTACAATACTTTATAGAAGAAACTCCCCTTGGAACAGGTGGAAGCGTTAAGAATGCTGAAAAATTTTTAGATGAAACATTCATAGTAATAAGTGGGGACGCTTTAACGGATATAAATATAAAAGATGCAATAGAGTATCATAAAAAGAAAAAATCCATGGCTACATTGGTTTTAAAAAAGGAATCAATTCCCCTAGAGTATGGGGTTATTATCACTGACGAAGAGGGAAGAATAATTAGATTTTTAGAAAAGCCCAGCTGGGGAGAAGTTTTTAGTGATACAGTAAACACTGGTATATATATTCTTGAGCCAGAGGTCCTTAGCTATTATAAAAAGGGAGATAACTTTGATTTTAGTAAGGATTTATTTCCAAGGCTGTTAAAGGATAAAGTACCTATGTTTGGATATGTTACCAAGAAATATTGGAATGACATTGGAGACTTAAACACATATAAAGAGGCACAATTTGATATTTTAGCCGGTAAAGTTGATATTGATATAGATAATAAGGAAATCAATGGAGGAATTTGGATAGACGAAGGAACTAAGCTAGGAGAGAACATTACTATAATTCCACCGGTTTATATAGGTAGAAGCTGTATTATCAATGACCGTGCCAAGCTTGGACCCTATGCCATCATAGGTAGTAACTGTGAAATAGATAAAGGAGCAACTATAAAGAAAAGTATAATATGGAAAAATACCAAGATAGGTAAGAGCAGCGATCTAAGGGGAAGCAGCATATGCAACAATGTTACGATTAAAGATAGAGTAAACGTCTTAGAAGGGTCCTCCATAGGAGCCCAGACATTTCTAGCCAATGAAGCCATAGTAAAGCCAAATATCAAGATATGGCCCGATAAAAAAATTGGAGAAAACATTGTTGTAAATCAAAATCTAGTTTGGGGAACCAAAAGCTCAAAGACTATATTTGGAAACAAGGATGTTTCTGGTGATATAAATATAGATATTACTCCCGAATTTGCTTCAAGGCTAGGCTCAGCCTTTGCATCAAATCTAAAGGAGGATGCCGTTGTTGTTGTTAGCTCAGACTATGAAAACAGCTCAAAGCTGATAAAAAATTCTTTGATTTCGGGAATCCTTTCGACGGGTAAAGGAGTATTTAATTTAAAGGATATACCAATGCCCCTTAATAGATATGCAATAAGACATCTTGAAGCAGATGGTGGTATTCACATTAGAAAAGATAATAATAATGATAATCGAATACACTTGGAGTTTGTCGATGCAAATGGTGCAAATCTAAGCAGAAATACAGAAAGAAAAATTGAAAATCTATTTAACAGGGAAGATTTTGAAAGGTGTAATGCCAGTAAAATGAAAAGTATCATGGATATAAATAACTTTTTTTCATTTTATATAAAAAACGGTACAAAAAGGCTAAGGGATATCTCTGCAATAAAGAGGAGAAACCCTAAGCTTCTGATAAGCTCTAGCTGTAAGAATATACTAGAACATACAACACAGTTTTTAGAAAGTATAGGCTGTCAAATAGAATATGAATACTCAGTAAATAAATATGCTTCAGTTGATGAGTATCTAAAATATATTTCTAATCAAGTAATTAAAAATAAGGCGGATATGGGAATAATTTTTAGTCAAAATGGAGAAAATTTAATCTTAGTAGATGAAAGGGGCAGAGTTATTGATAGAGAAATGTATACAGTTCTATCAGCCCTTATACTGCTTAAAATAGGTACAAGCCAAAAAATATGCGTTCCATATACCTCGCCTAAAATTATTGAAAGTATGGCTAAGGAATATGAAGTTGAAGTTATTAGAACCAAAACATCTGCAGCCCATATAATGAACGAGATACTAAGTAATATTGATAATGAGAAGGATATGTTTTTACAATATATATTGAATTTTGATGCAATATTGGCTTCGGGAAAGATAATAGATTTTTTAGTATATAACTCCATATCCCTTGGTGAGCTGGTGGACGAATTACCCGAGTACTATTTCATAGAGAAAGAAATAAAATGCGATTGGGAAGATAAGGGAAGGGTTATCAAGGAAATACTGGTGGAGCATAAAAACAAGGACATAGAGCTTTTTGAAGGTATAAAAATCAATAATGAAAAGGGATGGGCATTGATTTTACCCGATAGCGAAAGACCAGTATTTAAAGTATATGCTGAAGGATTTTCAGAGGAATATGCAAAGGAGCTTTCAACGATTTTTAGTCAAAAAGTTGAGGACTTATTGTCTAAACGATAAGTTATATGGGATAGTCTCAAGATGAATCAATATATAAGCAATTTAGAGCTTATTCATCAGGAGACATCCCGAAATTCTCCTTTAGGAAAGGGATGAGCAGGTATGATTTTAAATAAACCTACATATCTAAATTTTGATGAGAGAATTGAGCTAAGGGATATAATCTTAAACAATGAAGAACTAAAAAATCATGCTGAAGAGCTTGGAAAAGTACATGAAGCTTCCAAAAAAACAAAATCTATTAAACCCCTTATAGATAGGCTGGATAGTAATTACAAGATAATTAGCTCCATTTATCAGAAGTTTAATAATACCTGTAAAAGCAAAAAGGATTTTTTACCTGCTGCCCAGTGGCTGCTTGATAATTTCTACAAAATAGAAGAGCAGGTTAAGGTTATTAGACAAGAGCTAGCTAGAGAAAAGTTTCTAAAGCTGTATTCATTAAATAACGGATATTTAAAGGGATATCCCAGAGCATATGCAATTGCACTTGATTTAATTTCCCATACCGATGGCAGACTGGATGAAAAAATCCTTGTGGACTTTACTATGTCATATCAAATGCATAGTGTATTATCTATTGCAGAAATATGGTCTTTGTCCCTAATGGTTAGAACAGCTTTAATAGAAGTAATTAGAAATGTTAGTGAGAATATATATTCTTCCCAGATGGACCTGGAAAAGCTTGAGGAGCTAAAATTTGATAATGGAGCTAATGTTATAGATTATTTAAAAAAAGACTTAGACTCAATGGAAAGGGTAAACACATCATATATTGAACACATACTTAAAAAGCTTAGACAAAAGGAAGTTGAATCGGGAGAAATTATTGATTATATCAATAGAAAACTAGTTGAATTTGATATTGAGCTAGACAAGGTAATAGAGATTGCCCATGGAGAGCAGGCTGCTAGAAAGATATCCATTGGGAATGCAATAATAAGTCTTAATGTGATATCAACTATAGATTGGAATGATATTTTTGAAAGACTGTCTATAGTAGAGGAAATACTTAAGGAGGACCCAGCTAAGGTCTATCCAGAAATGGATTTTAGCTCTAGAGACTATTATAGACATATGATTGAAAAAATATCTTCGAGATGTAAAGTTTCCGAGACTAAAATAGCTAGAATGATAATTGAGTATTGTCATAAAGCAGATTGCGATACGGGAGATGAGAGAGCAAGACATGTTGGTTATTATCTGCTTGATGAGGGCAGGAAAAAACTTTTAAAAAGCCTAGATTGTAAAATATCCAATGTACACTTTCACAATTACTCTATATCAACTTATTTGGTGCCTATAGGTATTCTAACTGGGGCTTCTGCTTTTGCATTGGCACTTTACGCCTACAATGCATCAGGCTCTTTATGGATATCTATATTGACAGCATTAATTACTCTGATTCCCCTTAGTGATATCTATGTAAAGCTTATTAATTGGATTGTTACAAAGGTTATACCGCCATCCTTTATACCTAAGCTTGAATATAGGAGAGGAATAGGTGAAGATGCAGCTACAATAGTAGTAATTCCAACCTTACTTGCCTCTGCAAATACTGTAGAGGAACTAGTTAAAAAATTAGAGGTATATTACTTGGGAAATAGAGAAAAGAATCTATATTTTGCTTTAGTAGGTGATTTTAAGGATTCAGAAAATAAGATGATGAAAAATGATAAACAGATTATTGATGAAGCCCTTAGTAGAATAAGTGAACTAAACAAAAAATATGCTTCTAAAGAAGACATTTTCTATTACATGCATAGAAAAAGACTATATTCTAAGAATCAGAAAAAATGGATGGGTTGGGAGAGAAAAAGAGGAGCATTAGTAGAATTTAATGAATTAATTTTAGGCTCAAAGGATACATCCTATAACGTAGTTTCAGGAGATATTGGCCCCCTCAATAAGATTAGATATGTAATCACCCTTGATGCCGATACAAACCTGCCCCTTGGAGTGGCAAAAAAATTGATTGGTGCAATTAGTCATCCCCTAAACAAGGCAAGATATAATAGAGATGAAGGGATTGTAACCAGTGGTTATGGATTAATTCAACCTAGAATAGGTGTTGATATAGAAGATGCTAATGCATCAGCCTTTACAAGAATATTTGCCGGTCATGGAGGTATAGACCCATACTCAACTGCTTCCTCAGACGTCTACCAGGACATGTTTAGCCAAGGAAGCTTTACAGGAAAGGGCATATATGACTTGAATCTCTTTAATGAGGTTCTTAGGGATACAGTACCTGACAATACTATACTGAGTCATGATTTATTGGAAGGCAGCTATTTAAGAACAGGACTTGCGGCTGATATAGAGCTAATTGATGGTTATCCAACAAAATACAGCTCCTACATAATGAGATTGCATCGCTGGACCAGGGGAGATTGGCAGATTTTACAGTGGCTTTTCAAATCAGTTAAAAACAGATTAGGAGAGAAGGTAGAAAACCCTATAGCTGCAACCAGTAAGTGGAAAATAGCAGACAACCTAAGGCGAAGCATACTTCCTATAGCACAACTATTTATGCTGGTATTAGGACTAACTATTTTACCCGGTGGAGGCTTATTATGGCTTAGCTTAACAATATTTATAATAGGCTTTCCCGTTATTATTGAAGCCATAAACTTTTTTACATCGAAAAACTATAAGACCATCAGAGGTAACGTAAATGCCAATATAATTTATGGAATCAAACGGCCTATTTATCAAACAGCCCTATTGCTTTTATTTTTGCCCCATCAAGCTTTTATGATGTGTGATGCAATAACAAGAACCCTTTATAGAAGCTTTGTCTCAAAGGAGAAGCTTCTTGAATGGGTTACTGCGGCAGACGCTGAAAGAACATTAACAAATGATTTTAAAAGCTCATTTATTAGAATGCGTATATCTATAATAGCAGCATTACTAGTGGCAGTTTTGGGAATATACAGCGGCGTGATAAATGGGATACTAGCAATTGTAATTGGTGGATTATGGGCAGTAGCTCCCTATATAGCCTTTAAATTAAGTCAAGGAGATAGCGAGCAGAGAAAATTAGACCGTGAGAGTATAAATACACTAAGGAGAATTTCTAGAAAGACATGGGCATATTATGAAGACTTTGCAGGTGAAGAAGATAACTATCTTCCCCCCGACAACTTTCAAGAAGCTCCTGAAAATGGTTTAGCCCATAGGACATCACCAACAAATATAGGATTTTTATTACTTGCGATTATTTCGGCAAAGGATTTCGGGTATATCTCAATAAGAGATTTAATAGAGCTTATAAGCAAAACATTAGCATCTATTGAAGCACTTGAAAAATGGAATGGACACCTATTTAATTGGTATAATACAGAAACCCTAGAAGTATTGATGCCTCGATATATATCAACTGTAGACAGCGGAAATTATGTAGGATACCTAATAACATTAAAGGAAGGTCTTAAAGAATTAGTTGATGCTACTCTAATTGATAAAGATAGCAATCTAAAAGGAATTAAAGACACATATGAGCTTTTAGAAAATAAGGACGAAACCATAAGTAAGCTTATTGGCAGCTTTATAAATGAAGAACTAACCCTTGACAAATATGTCGAGATACTTGAATCCTTGTCAGCCTTTGAATATGGAAGCAGCAGTTGGGATAGAAAACTCCTAAATATGATTCATTCCTTTAAAGGCGATATAGATGAGTTTATTATTGATAAAAAAACCTATAGTGAGCTTTCTGACCTTTCACAGAAAAGACCATTCACAAAGCTGAATAGATTTTTAGAGGGTAGTTTTGAAAATGCTTCTTTAACTGAGCTGAAAAAGACATACAGTGCAATAAGTAGTATTTTGAATAAAAATAAAAAAACGGACGATACAAGCTTTAATAGACTAAAGGAAAAGATAAGCTCCTTAGAGGGTAATATAGCAAAATACCTGAACAACTTAAGCATTATGATAGAAAGAATTGAAAAGCTGATAGATGAAATAGATTTTTCATATCTCTATGATAAAAAAAGAAATTTATTTTCAATCGGATATGATGTTTTAGAGGAGAAAATGACAAACTCCTATTACGATTTATTGGCATCAGAGGCCAGACTTGCAAGCTACGTATCAATTGCAAGGAGACAAGTTCCTAAGAGGCATTGGTTTAAACTGGGAAGAGCATTGACTGAAATCAAGCATTATAAAGCCTTAGTATCTTGGACTGGAACCATGTTTGAGTATTTAATGCCTCCACTTATAATGAAGAGCTATAAAAATACCTTGATGTATGAAACCTATGATACCGTTGTTAAGGCTCAAAAAATATATGGAAATAAAAGAAATACCCCTTGGGGAACATCGGAGTCGGGATACTATGCCTTTGACATGGATCTAAACTACCAATATAAAGCCTTCGGAGTCCCTGACTTAGGATTAAAGAGGGGTCTAGTGAACGATATGGTTATATCACCATATTCAAGCATCTTAGCTCTACCCTATGACCAAAGAGGTGCTATGAAAAATATCAATAGACTTATAAATGATGGTGTAGAGGGAAAATACGGTTTATATGAGTCTATAGACTATACTCCACATAGAGTACCATTTAATCAGAATAAGGCCATTATTAAAAGCTTCATGGCTCATCATCAGGGTATGAGCTTTATAGCCCTAAACAATTATTTAAATAATAATATTATGCCAAGGAGATTTCATGCTGACCCCACAATGGAATCTGCAAAGATTTTATTACAGGAAAAGATTCCAGTAAGGAAAATTATAACTAAAGAATATAAAGATGCTGTTCATCCCTTTGGTGAAAAAAGTAAAGAGCCATTCAAATTTGAAAGAGAATTTACTGACATAGGGAATATGATTCCAAGATGTCATGTTCTAACCAATGGAAGATACTCGACGGTGATTACCGATGGCGGAAGTGGTTATAGTAGAAAAGAAGAAATACAGATAACAAGGTGGAGAGAAGATTCCCTTGTGAGAAGATATGGAAACTATATTTTCTTAAGAAATTTAAATACAAATAGGATATGGTCAACGTCATATGATCCATTGAATATAGATGACAATGGTTATAAGGTTAAATTTTCATTGGATAAAGCAGAGTTTATAAGAAGTGAGGACAATATAGATTCTAAAACAGAAGTAGTTGTTTCAACAGAAGATGATATTGAAATTAGAAAGGTTACCCTTACAAACCATGGTCAAGAAGCTGTAATTATTGAACTAACAAGCTATCAAGAGATTGTTCTAGCACCACAGGCAGCCGACATAGCTCATCCAGCATTTAGCAATCTTTTCATTAGAACTGAACCAATTTTACAAAGCGATGGCATAATTGCTTCAAGAAGACCACGTATTGAAGGAAAAGAAACCCTATGGATGTTCCATAAGATGACAGTGGAGGGCAAAAAGGTGGGGAGCCTTCAATATGAAACCAATAGAGGTGATTTTTTAGGTAGAAGCAGGAATATTTGGAATCCTATTTCCCTGACAAAGCCTCTAGAAAATAGCTGTGGTCCAATTTTAGACCCTATCATGAGCCTTAGAAGGAGCGTAAGAATTGAGGCGGGAAAATCAGCCTCAGTATCATATATCACAGGGCTTGCAGCTAATAAAGATAAAGCAATTGAGCTTATACAAAAGTATAGCGACCTGAGCTCAATAGAACGGACATTCCAATTGGCAACTGTAAGAAGTCAGGTTGAAACTACATACCTAAATTTAAGGAAGGAAGAAATAGAAGTATATCAGGATATGATATCCCAGATTGTTTTTTTAAGCCCTAATAGAAGAAAAGATAGTGATATCATTAGTAAGAACATCAAGGGACAATCGGGATTATGGGCCTATGGTATTTCTGGGGATTTACCAATAATCCTTGTAAGCATTAAAAAGGCTAAAGATACTGAGATAGTTAAAGAAGTGTTAAAGGCCCATGAATACATGAAATCAAAGGGTGTTTCTGTTGACTTAATTATATTAAACGAGGATGAAAGTAATTACTTTGAGCCTCTACAGGAGCTATTAAATGATATAGTATTTTCTAAATATGGTAACCATATAATGGATAGGCCCGGAGGCGTGTTTATAAGAAATGCAAATGTAATGCCTAGTGAAGATAGAATACTTCTTTTTGCAGTTGCTAGAATAATACTTAAAGGAGATAAAGGAAGCCTTAAAACACAGACCAAACTTGAAATAGATAATAGAGATATACCAAATCAGAAAAAGTTTAAGAAAGAAAACATAACTTATTTATCCAATGAAGAAAGCCTAGACCTACATTACTTTAATGGTTATGGAGGTTATACTAAGGATGGCAGTGAATACGTTATTAAATTAAAGGAGGATATTAATACTCCAGCCCCTTGGATTAATGTAATCTCAAATGGTAATTTTGGTTTTAATATAACTGAAAATGGGTCTGGATATACATGGGCCGAGAACAGCAGGGAAAATAAATTATCACCTTGGTCAAATGACCCAGTTTCTGACCCAGCGGAGGAGATTATTTATATTAGAGATGATGAGACTGGGAAACTATGGTCAATAACACCACAGCCAATAAGGGAAAGAGAAAGCTATACCATAAGGCATGGAATGGGCTATACAACCTTTAATCATCACAGCAATGGAATCCATCAAAGCTTAACGATTTTTACCCCTAAAGAAGAGCCCATCAAAATAAATATAATAACCCTGAAAAATAAGTCTACCAATAAGAGACGACTAGGAGTTACATATTATTTAAGACCTAGTATGGGTACTAGCGAGGAGCTCACAAGACAATTTATCAAAACTGATTTTGAAAAGGAGTGTGGTTATTTATCCTTTAAAAACACATATAATTCAGATTTTCCAAACCGCATTGCCTTTATTAGTACCTCGGAAAATATAAACTCTTATACTGGTGATAGGGAGGAATTTATTGGACAAAAAAGCAACCTATCAAATCCCGCAGCATTGAAAAGAGAAGGGCTATCAAACAATATTGGAGTTGGATATGACCCATGTGGAGCACTACAAATAGATGTTTCACTAGAACCAAACCAAGAAAAAACCTTTGCCTTCACATTTGGACATTGTAGAGAAAATGGGGAAGTAAGGGAAATTGTAAAGAAATACAGAAGTACTAAAAAATGCATTAAAGCATTAACTGAGGTAAAGGATTATTGGAGGGTGATGCTTGGAACAATTAAGGTTAAGACTCCAGATTTATCAATGGACCTTCTGCTTAATAGATGGTTGATGTACCAGACTATAGCCTGTAGAATATGGGCAAGGTCTGCATTTTATCAGTCCGGGGGAGCATATGGCTATAGGGATCAGCTTCAAGACGTTATGAACAGCATATATGTTTTACCCGAAGCAACTAGAGAGCAGATACTATTGCACTGTGGCCATCAATTTGTAGAAGGAGATGTACAGCATTGGTGGCATCCTGGAGCAGGTGAAAAAGGAATCAGAACAAGATTTTCAGATGATTTATTATGGCTGCCCTTTGTAACTGCGGAATATATAAGGCATACAGGTGATATGGATATATTGAATGAAGTTGTGCATTTTCTCGAAGACGAGCCGCTAGGCGACCATGAAGATGAGAGATATGGTATACCTAATATTTCCCAGGAAAAGGGGACAGTGTATGAGCACTGTGTAAGGGCCATAGATAGGTCGCTAAAATTTGGAGAGAATGGAATACCCCTTATGGGCTCAGGCGATTGGAATGACGGTATGAGTACAGTAGGTAATAAGGGTAAGGGAGAGAGTATTTGGCTTGGCTGGTTTATCTATGATACCCTTATGAAATTTATAAATATATGTGAGTCAGTTGATGACTCGGATAGGAAGAAGCTGTATCAGGAAAGTGCAGATAATATTTCAAAAGCTATTGAAAAAAATGCATGGGATGGAGGATGGTATCGAAGAGCGTATTTCGATGATGGAACTCCCCTTGGCTCAATACAAAATACCGAATGCATGATAGATTCTTTAGCACAATCCTGGTCGGTAATATCAAAGGCAGGAAATAAAGAAAGATCAGCTAAGGCAATGGACTCCGTAGAAAAATATCTCATCAAAAAGGATGAAGGGTTGATTCTTCTCTTTACACCTCCATTTGACAATAGCGACCTGAATCCTGGATATATTAAGGGATACGTTCCAGGAGTAAGGGAAAACGGTGGACAATACACCCATGCCGCCACCTGGGTTATTAAAGCCTTTGCATCAATGGGATATGGAGATAGGGCATGGGAGCTTTACCACATGATAAATCCAATAAATCATACCAGAACACCTATAGAATGTAATACCTATAAGGTTGAGCCCTATGTCATGGCAGCCGATGTATACGCAGTAAATCCCCACGTTGGAAGAGGTGGATGGACATGGTATACTGGAACCTGCGGATGGATGTATAGAGTTGGACTTGAAAGCATATTGGGATTCAAAAAAGAAAATAACAAGCTCATGATAGAGCCCTGTATACCAAAGGGCTGGAAAGAGTATGAGATTGAATACAGATACAATAAAGCAACCTATAAAATAAAGGTTAAAAATCCAGATGGCGTTAATAAAAACGTTAAGAGCATATCAGTAAATGGTGAGATAAGTAAAGATAAGTATATTCCGTTAATTGATGATAATAGGGAGTATAATGTGGAGGTGGTTTTGGGGTAGGGAGTAATAAGTGGGAGGTAAAAGATTTAGATCATTCTCTTAAGTACTGATAATACAAAAAAGTGCAGTTCACAGAAGCTGCACTTTTTTCAAGACTCAATTACCTGTGCACCATTTATACCTTCAATACATAGAATTCTATCAATAATCTCAGGAATACATGATTTCCGAGGGAGCTTTGCAACTAAAATCACTGCAACCAAGGCATCATCTACAGTTTCCAGCTTGATATTTACAATAGAAACATTCATTTTTCCAAGCTCAGTACCTATTTTTCCAACCTGTCCTGGCTGATTTAAGGTGATGATTTTAAAGTAAACCTCATTATGTCTCTTACTCACATATTTTTCAAATTTAGAGAAGAAAAACAAAATAATAAATACTAGAACAGTAGCAACAATTGAACCAAGATAGAAGCCGCTACCAACTGCTAAGCCAATACAGGCAACTCCCCATATACTTGCTGCTGTAGTCAGTCCCTTTACGGTTAAGCCTTCCCTTAGTATAGTTCCTGCACCAAGAAAGCCAATACCGCTTACTACTTGAGCACCGAGTCTAGTAGGGTCTAAATCCGAGAAGCTGCTGTACTGATTAAACATAAATATTCCGGTCAGCATTACCAAGGTTGAACCCATACATACAAGAATATGTGTTCTTAAGCCTGCGGGTCTGTTTACACTTTCTCTTTCCATACCTATAAGACCGCCTAAAGCACAAGAAAGAATAATCCTTAAAATTACGTCAAACATCCTTAGCATGCATAAAACCCCATTTCAAGCAAAATATTAATATTAGAAACTATTATATATCTTATTGTTCCTAAAATCAAATTGTTACTATTAAAATATTAGCTTCTTATGAAAATTATGAATTATTATCATATCTTTGGGTATTAAAAAGATAGGCTTTACTTAGGAAGCCTTTGTTAAATTCTATAATAAGTGTATTATTACTATCTATGAAAAATTATCATTATATATATTTTTCATGATGTACATAATATATAATGTGGTATAACTTTATATCACTTTAAAGCATTTACTATTAATAAAAATTATATCCAAGGAGGAATTTCAATGGTATCTGAAAAATTGTTTCAAGAACTAAATGATCAAATGAACTTTGAGTATGAGTCGGCTAATGTGTATGTAGCTATGGCTGCGTATTGTGCATCTATGGACTTAGATGGGTTTGAGAACTTTTTCTTAGTTCAAGCTGAGGAAGAGAGATTCCATGGTTCTAAACTGTATACTTTTATAAACGAAGTAGGCGGTAGAGTAAAAATTTCTGGATATCCTGACCCTAAAAATGAATTCAGCAGTTTATTAGAAGCATTTGAAGTTGCCTTAGGCCACGAAAAGCTTGTTACTGAAAGGATATACAAGCTTATGGATATTGCATATCAAGAAAGCGAGTATGCAACCATAAGCATTTTAAAATGGTTTATAGATGAACAGGTAGAAGAAATGAATATGTTCAACAAATTAATCCAGAAATTAAAAATGGTAGGAGATAACATCAGTGCATTAATGACTCTAGATGGTCAATTGGCTAACAGAGTACTTAATACAAATGATGTTGAAAATGCATAAGTATAATATAAGGGGTCTGGTCTTAACTTTTAGAGGCTAGGCTCTATTTTTATGAATAAATACCCTCTATTTTGACAAAAATACTAGACATAGGAAATTATTCTTGAGAGTAATGGGGGTATTGGTATGAGAGTTCCTAATCATATAGGAATTATTCCAGATGGAAATAGAAGATGGTCCATTAATAGGGGGATGACAAAGGATAAAGGCTATGATCATGGTCTAGACCCTGGCTTAGAGCTGTTTAAGCTTTGTAAAGAGGCAGGAGTGCAGGAGATTACATATTATGGTTTTACAACCGACAATACAAAAAGACCTAAGATACAGACCAATGCATTTACTAAGGCTTGCGTAGATGCAGTTAAAATGCTTTCTAAAGAGGATGCATCTTTATTGGTGGTTGGAAATTCTAAATCTCCTAAATTTCCTAAAGAATTAAATGAATATACAACAAGAAGGGATTTTGGAAGTGGGGGCATTAAGGTTAACTTTCTTGTAAATTACGGATGGCATTGGGATTTAGAGAATTTATTTATTGGTGGCGAAGGATTAAAAAAAGGAAAAGAAAACATCATCAATAAGATTTATTCTTCAGATATAAGCAGAGTAGACCTAATAATACGTTGGGGCGGACGAAGAAGATTGAGCGGTTTTTTACCAGTCCAATCCATATATTCCGACTTCTATGTGATTGATGAATTTTGGCCAGACTTTAAAGCTAATCATTTTCACGAAGCCCTAAGATGGTATAATAAGCAGGATGTGACTTTGGGAGGATAGAAAGGAAGTTCTAAGTTCTACGTTCAAAGTTCAAAGCTCAAAGCTCAAAGCTCAAAGCTATCATGTAAAACAGTGTCAGGCTTTTATAATTTTATAATTATAAAAGCCTGACACTGGGCAGTATGGAGGAGTTTATTTACTTTAATGAATGACCAAAATCTTATAACTTGGAACTTACAACTTAGAACTTATAGCTTACAAAGCGATTTTATCGCTTCAGGCTGTTGACAAACCCGAATTTCTTCGTTGTTGCCTCAAGTGAGAACTCTTACGTATTTCTTTATACGCTGCGACCTCTCACTTTCAGCAC
>JANQEZ010000141.1 GCA_028278115.1 Clostridia bacterium | reverse complement strand
TTGACTTTCCTCAAGGAATTAAATGCTTTTATAGAAGCTAAAATAATACCAAGGACTGAGCTTTATGCTGATAAAGGCAATAATCACATAATTTATATTGACTATAACAAGATTATAGGGGATTTAATAATAAGAAATAGAAGAAATGGTGATAAATTTAAACCTTTGGGAATGAAGGGCTCAAAGAAAATAAAGGACTATTTTATTGACCAGAAAGTTCCCAGGGACATAAGAAATAAAATTCCACTAATATGTGATGAAAAAGGAATTATATGGATTGTTGGATATAGAATGAGTGAAAACTATAAAGTCGATACAAAGACAGATAAAGTAATTAAATTAGCACTCATAGAAGGTTGTCTACAAAATTAAAATATGTTAGAATTAAGAGACTAATTTTTTGTATAAGGAAGGAGGAGGATTCTTGAGAAAGTTTTTTAGAGGTGCTAGCTTTTACATATTGATATTTATAATAATATTGATGATAGTACAATTTTATACAACTGAACCAGAACAGATTAGAGAATTAGCCTATTCAGAGCTTGTAACTAATTTAGAGGCTAATAATATAGAGGAATTACATTTAATAAATAATAGAGTTGAAGGAGTATTGAAGGCAGAAGGTACAGAAGGAATACAATTTACTTCATATATACCAGAAGTAATGAATACCGAGGCCTTTGCTAGGGACTATGTTTACCCAGCTGTTGATAAAGGGCTAAAGCTTACAGGTGAACCACCAGCAGGAACTCCGTGGTTTATAGATATACTTCCTTCAGTGTTTATGGTTCTAATATTTGTTGTATTTTGGTTTGTATTTATGCAGCAATCCCAAGGCGGAGGAAGTAGGGTGATGTCCTTTGGCAAGAGCAGGGCAAAGCTGCATAAGGATGAAAATGCAAAGAAAGTAACCTTCAAAGACGTTGCTGGTCTTGACGAGGAGAAAGAGGAACTAAAGGAAATTGTAGACTTCTTAAGAAGTCCAAAGAAATACATAGAGTTAGGTGCTAGAATCCCAAAGGGAGTTCTTATGGTAGGACCTCCCGGAACAGGCAAGACATATATATCTAAAGCAGTTGCAGGTGAAGCGGGAGTTCCATTTTTCAGCATTAGTGGCTCTGATTTCGTAGAAATGTTTGTGGGAGTTGGGGCATCAAGGGTACGTGATTTATTTGAACAAGCGAAGAAAAATTCTCCATGTATAGTTTTTATAGATGAAATTGATGCTGTAGGGAGAAAAAGAGGTGCAGGTCTAGGCGGCGGACATGATGAGAGAGAACAAACCCTTAATCAGCTATTGGTTGAAATGGATGGTTTCGGAATAAACGAAGGTATCATCATAATAGCAGCCACCAATAGACCGGATATCTTAGACCCTGCATTACTTAGACCCGGTAGATTTGATAGGCAAGTACTTGTAGGAATACCCGATATAAAAGGAAGAGAAGCTATACTTGGAGTCCATACAAAGAACAAACCCTTAGCTGATGATGTTGATTTAAAGGTTTTGGCTAGAAGAACACCGGGCTTTACGCCTGCTGATTTAGAAAACCTATTAAATGAAGCAGCATTATTATCCGCAAGGAAGAATAACAAAAAGATTCATATGGATACATTGGAAGAAGCCATTACTAAAGTAATAGCTGGACCAGAGAAAAAGAGCAGAGTTATTAGTGAAAAGGATAGAAGGCTTACTGCTTACCATGAAGCGGGTCACGCAGTTGTTGCTAGGCTTATGCCTAATACAGACCCTGTTCATCAAGTAACAATTATTCCTCGTGGTAGAGCTGGTGGCTTTACTATGATTCTTCCTAAAGAAGATAAATACTATATGACAAAAATAGAGATGGAAGAAAGAATAGTTCATCTACTTGGTGGTAGAGTTGCAGAACAATTGATTTTACATGATATAAGTACAGGAGCACAAAATGATCTGCAAAGAACAACTGAAATAGCTAGAAGTATGGTTACTAAATATGGTATGAGTAAAAATCTCGGACCTATGACCTATGGTTCTGGTGAAGAAGTATTCTTAGGTAGAGACTTTACATCTAAGAAGGACTATTCAGAAGAGGTTGCGGCTCAAATTGATAAAGAAACAAGGGATATAATAGATAGTGGATATTCAAAAGCAGAAAAGCTTTTAAGTGAGAATATTGATAAGCTCCATGAAGTTGCAAAGGCTCTACTGCAAAATGAAACATTGAATGCCGACGAATTTGAAATTGTCTTTACACAAGGACACGAAGCCCTTGACAAAGATGAAGATGAAAAAAAGAATATAACACTAGAAAAAGATGATAAAGATGATAAAGATGATGATTTAGAAATATAATTAAATATAGATATGTGACCATAAAATTTAACCTTTTTTTGAAATATTTCGTAAGCCAAAACTACGATGCTTAATTTGGCTAATAGCTAATGGCTTACAGCTCACAGCAAAACATTGAATGTAAAACTTCTAGGGTCACACATCTATACTAAAATGGAATAGTATAAAGACCCTCAAAATTTTTGAGGGTCTGATTAAATATAAAAGGAGTGAAAAAACATGGAATTTAAACTCAAGATGGGTATGACCGGTGAAATTGAAAAGGTTGTTACCGAAAAGGATACGGCTGCAAGCTTTGGAAGTGGATCAGTTTTAGTTTTAGCTACACCTATGATGATAGGACTTATGGAAAATGCTGCTTTAAAGGCCGTGGATACTGATTTGCCTGATGATTATGCTACTGTGGGAATCCATCTAGATGTAAAGCATTTAGCGGCTACTCCCGTTGGTATGAAGGCTACGGCAAAGGCTGAGCTTATAGAGATAGAAGGTAAAAAACTTAAGTTTAAAATTGAAGCCTATGACGAAAAGGACAAAATAGGTGAGGGATATCACAGTAGGTATATAATAAATGTACCTAAGTTTATCGATGCAAGTAAAAATAAATTAGATAAATAGCATAGCAGTAATAAATATAAAAATATTCAAAAAATTATATCGGAATATTTGAATGCAAATAAAAATTGGTGTATAATTAAATTGGTAAGTATGTTAATAAAATTTAATATGTTTACAAATATAGCATTCCCCGGCTTCATTTAAAAGGTGAAGAGGTAACTATATTTGTGAAAACAATAACTATGTGTTGCCAGATATCTATCCGAGTGACTTCCAATCACTTATTCCATAGAAATCGAACGGCATAGGAATTTCGCTTATATTCAAAGCGATACTTCCTATGCTTTTTTTATTCTTTAAATATATTGCCTTTGATTTATAAAAAGATTCCATACAGATAAAAATATAAGACATGGAGGTGCTTATAATGAGGGAAATAAATGTTAATAAAATTAGTGAGGCAGTAAAAGAGATGTGCATAAGTAGTAACTATAACCTTGGAAATGATGTAGTTAGAGCCTTTGAAAACTCAAGAGAGACAGAAGAATCTCCTGTTGCAAAGAAAATTATAGATAATCTTATCAAAAATAGTGAAATAGCTAGGGAGAAAAGAGTTCCCATGTGTCAAGATACTGGAATGGCAGTGGTTTTCCTAGAAATAGGTCAAGAAGTAAAGCTGGTGGGGAGAGATTTAAAGGAAGCAATCAATGAAGGGGTAAGACAAGGATATAAAGAGGGCTTCCTAAGAAAATCCGTGGTGGAAGACCCCTTACTCAGAAACAATACAGGAGACAACACTCCAGCAATCATATATATAGACATCGTACCAGGAGATAAAGTGAAATTAACAGTGGCTCCAAAGGGTTTTGGAAGCGAAAACATGAGTAGAACTAAGATGTTAAAGCCATCCGATGGAATCAGTGGAGTAGAAGCTTTTGTTGTAGAGACAGTTAGCTTGGCAGGACCTAATCCATGTCCTCCGATAGTAGTTGGAGTGGGAGTAGGTGGAACCCTAGATAAAGCATGTCAGATCGCAAAAATGGCATTACTAAGACCAATAGGCGAAAATAACACCATAGAATATGTAAAGGAATTGGAAGAAAGACTGCTAAAGAAGATCAACGATCTGGGAATAGGTCCCCAAGGTCTAGGTGGGAGAACCACAGCACTTGCAGTTAATATAGAGGTTTTTCCTACACATATAGCAGGGCTTCCAGTAGCAGTTAATATAAACTGCCACGCCTCAAGGCATGAAGAAAGGATAATATAGTATTTAAAAGAATTGACTCAAAGAATAAAAACCAGTGTTAGGAAAACGATTTTTCAGATGCTATAGATAATTTTGCAATGAAAAGGAGGCAGTGAAAATGTCTGGAAAAATAAAAAAAATAACTACTCCCTTAACTAAAGAAAAACTTAAAGGGCTAATGGCTGGAGATACAGTATACATAAGGGGAAGTATCTATACCGGTAGAGATGCAGCCCATCAAAGACTTATAGAAACATTAAAAAGGGGAGAAGAGCTTCCCATTGATTTAAAGGATCAAATAATATACTATGTAGGCCCTGCCCCTGCAAAACCAGGTCAAATAATTGGTTCAGCGGGACCTACCACTAGCTATAGAATGGATGACTTAACTTTGCCGCTGCTTAAGCTTGGGCTAAGTGGAATGATTGGAAAGGGCAGCAGAGGAGAACAAGTTATTGAAGGAATGAAGAAATATGGTGCCGTTTACTTTGCAGCCATTGGTGGTGCAGGAGCATTAATAGCTGACTCCATAAAGGAATCTCAAATAGTAGCATATGAAGATTTAGGTACTGAAGCTATTAGAAAACTCAAGGTAGAAGATTTTCCGGTTATTGTTGTCATAGACAGCCAGGGAAACAATCTATATGTAAGTGAGAGGGAGAAGTACAAAAGATAACAGTCTCATTTCCTGTAATTATAAGATGTAAAAAATAAAACAGACTGAAGGGAGGGGATGAAAAAGTATTCTGAAAAAATTTATTAAAACTTAAAAGAGGGGGAAAAAGAATGAAATTTAATCTTACTGCATGGATATTAAACCCATTCATACTTATGTTTTTGTCGGTTTTTATAGGAATGTTATTCGGTAAAATAAAATTTGGAAAGTTTAACTTTGGAGTATCGGGAACTTTATTTTCAGGCCTTATAATAGGTTGGTGGGCACTTGGATACGCTAACACTCTTGGAGATAACAAGGCCGCAATTGAACTAATAAATGTAGGAGTTATACCTAAAGCTTTTTTCTACTTGTTCCTCATCCTATTCGTTGCAGCTGTTGGTCTTTTAGCAGCTAAGGATATGGGTGTAGTACTCAAAAAGTACGGTGCAAAGTTTGTAATATTAGGTTTTATTATAACCTTTCTAGGTGCAACTGCCACCTATGGAATGACATTACTAAGTCCCGGCTCTAATCCATATGAAGTATCTGGTGTTTACACAGGGGCCCTTACAAGCTCACCAGGACTTGCCGCAGCTATAGAAACTGCTAAGGGTCATTCCAGTAAAAGAGTTGAATATTTTAACAAGGCAAACCTTGAAGAAAAGAAATTTATACTAGAGGATATTGGGCTAGATACAAGTACAATAGACATAGCTGCCTATGAGCTAAGTGAAGAAGAAGGAAGCCAATTTATAAAGAATGCAGAGGCGGGGATTGGTGTAGGTCATGCTATTGGCTATCCCTTTGGAGTTCTTATAGTCATATTTGCTGTAAACTTTTTTCCAAGAATATTTGGTATAAATGTTGATGAAGAAATGAAAAAGCATAGAGCTGAAATGGAAGAGGCTAAGGGTGCTTTAGGGGGAAGAAAAGTAAAAGAAGTGAGCTTTGACTTAACAGCATTTGCTGTAGCTTGTTTCTTTGGTTATACCCTTGGCAGATTTGAGGTTAACCTTGGACCTTTAGGCTATTTCAAATTAGGTTCCACCGGTGGAGTTCTAATCGGCTCCCTTATACTAGGATATATCGGTAAAATAGGAAATCTTCACTTTAGAATGGATAACAAGATACTAGGAGTAGTTAGACAATTGGCATTAGCATTTTTCTTAGCAATAGTTGGTTTAAGATATGGATTTAAAGTATTTGATGCTTTAACTGGGTCAGGAGCATACTTGGCAGTAGTATCTTTAGTTGTAGGTATAGTAGCCATGTTGATTGGATTCTTCATTGGTAAATATATATTTAAGATTAACTGGGTTATGCTAGCAGGTGCCATTTGTGGTGGTATGACCTCCACACCAGGTCTGGGTGCTGCTATAGATGCAGTGGGTAGTGACGAACCCGCAGCGGGATACGGTGCTACTTATCCCTTTGCACTACTGGGGATGGTTATATTCACAATTGTATTACACAATCTACCCATGTAAGAAAGTAGATTAATCAGAATAAAAAATGAATAGATGAATATATGTTATCTATAAAATAAAAATGTAGATTAGAACTGAAGTTTTTAAAGCCGAATATTTTGTCCTGAATATATATTTATATGCTTCACAACCTGTAAAAGGAATGTTAAAATTAATGAAGGGAAGAAAGCCTTAGAATAGTTATGAGATTTTTGTCTCTAAAGATAAACGCTTTTGAACCTTAATTTAATTTTAAAAAGCAAATATCCATATCTCGTTGTATAAAAACTTAATCTATAGAAGTAAGAAGGGGATAGAATGGAACCTTATGAAATTTTCGTAACAGGATATGCCAAACTGCCTAAGGGAATAACTGCTACGGAGCTTTATAGAGTAATAGCAGTTGGACTAATAGTAGATAAGAATAGCGGCACTATTTTAGATGCAGACTGTTCCTTAGTTACTAGGGTGGCAAAGGAGTTTTTTAGAGAGCTTGTTATTGGAAAAAACTTAAATGAGTATCAAGTGATTTACAATGAGTTTAGGGACAAATATTTCGGTTCTGCAAAAAAAGCTTTAATTTCAGCTCTTAAAACCTGTTCTGAAAAATATAAGCAAATTATCGAGAATAACTTTGATGCAGAGTAAAATTAAAACTTCAATCATGGATAACCAAGCCTTAAGATTTAAAATGAATTTCAAAGAAAACAATGAATGCTTCTACATTTTTTTCTTTGGAAATATTAAATTGTAAAAGCGTATATCCATAATCTACATTTAACTTAATTATTTATGGGAGCAAAATAACCTTTTGTTCTATCAGTGAATAAATGAGAGTTAGATAACTGGCAGCTTTATGTAATGAGATTTTCCAGTCTATCTAGCTTTTTTTTGTCAGAAAACCTATTAATTTTGCTTATGCTAAGAAATTTACTATAAATGTGTGACCGAGAAGCTTCACATTCAATGTTTTGCTGTGAGCCGTTAGCTATTAGCCGAATAAGTTTAAAAAATATTTAGCAAAAGTTAAAGTTCTAAGTCACAAATCCATATATATAATCTGATAATTTCATAATATAAGGGAGGAAATGTAATGATTAAAGATAGAATTAGAAGAGAAGACCTTAGAAGCAAAATTATGTCAGCCCATGAAGCTTCTATGTATATAAAAGACGGAATGACAATGGCAACAAGTGGATTTACACCCTCTGGATATCCAAAGGCAGTACCACTGGCGTTAGCAAAGAGGGCAGAGGAGGGAGAAAAGCTTAAGCTTACACTTATTACAGGAGCATCCGTTGGTGACGAATTAGATGGAGCACTTTCAAGATCAGGAGTTATGGCAAGAAGATATCCATATCAAACTAACAAGTTTTCAAGAAATGCTATTAACGAAGGTAAAGTTTTATATCAGGATATGCATCTTAGTCATGTAGCACAATTTATGAACTATGGCTATCTTGGCAAAATAGATGTTGCTGTAATAGAAGCTTTAGCAATAACAGAAGAAGGTGGAATCATTCCAACCACTTCAGTAGGAGTATCGCCTCAAGCCATTAGTAATGCAGATATAGTAATAGTTGAAATAAACACAAGCCAACCTATGGCACTCGAAGGTATACACGATATATACATGACTGAAAAGCCTCCCCACAGAAAACCTATTCCTATCGCAAGCTCTGGGGATAGAATAGGTACAAAATACATTCCTTGTGATCCTAAAAAAATTATAGCTATAGTTGAATGTGACATTAAAGATAATGTTAGACCTTTAGGGCCTATAGATGAAGATTCTAGAAAAATTTCAAGCCATATAATAGAATTCCTAGAGCATGAAGTTAAAATGAAAAGGCTGCCTGAAAACCTACTGCCCCTTCAATCCGGTGTTGGCTCGGTAGCCAATGCGGTTTTAGGAGGTCTAGTAGAGTCAAAATTTGAAAATCTTACCTGCTATACAGAAGTTATTCAAGATTCAATGTTTGACCTAATAGATGCAGGTAAAGTAAAAGTTGCATCAGGCTGTTCATTAACCCCTTCAGAAGAAGGACTAAAGAGGTTACATGCAAACATGGAGCACTATGCAAAATACTGTATCCTTAGACCTTTGGAAATATCCAACCATCCAGAGGTGGCTAGAAGACTTGGTGTTATCGCTATGAACACAGCCATTGAATTCGATATCTATGGTCATGTTAATTCTACAAACATCATGGGTTCTAGAATGATGAATGGACTTGGAGGCTCCGGTGACTTTACAAGAAATGCCTATCTTTCAATATTTACTACAGTATCTACCGCTAAGAATGGAAATATATCATCAGTAGTACCCTTTGTTTCCCATGTTGACCATACTGAGCACGATGTAGCTGTGGTAGTTACAGAGCAAGGTTTAGCAGACTTGAGAAATACAGCTCCAACAGAAAGAGCTAAGAGGATCATTGAAAAATGTGCTCACCCCCATTATAAACCCATGCTAACAGATTACTTTGAAAGAGCAAGGCTGGGCAAATTTAAACATCAGCCCCATATAATTGGAGAATCACTATCTTGGCATGATAGATTCTTAAAAACTGGAACAATGAAAATTAAATAGCTTATTGAAAGAGCTAAATAATACCTATGGTACTTATCAATAAATTTTAATATAATATGCTGTAGAGGGCTTTTGATTGAGAAAATTTCATAATATATGAGGTATAGCTCCAAGGGTTTTAAAACTATATGCAGCAGTCAGGTTTTTTTAAGCATGATAATCATGCAATTTCCTCATTTGATTTTATCCAAGATGAATTGGCTATATCACATATATGTATACAAAGTCCCAGCTTTATACAAATATAAAGTATCTAATCTTATTACTAATCCGCTAATTTATGTTATTCTATATACAGTGATATATGGTATAGTCAAAAAATATAAATTGTCTCATTATAAAGTCTATTTAATTGAAATCTAAAAAGATTTGTTATAGTTTTATACTCTAAAACTCAAACTATAAAATAAAGGTTTCAAAAAAAGACATCTAAAAAGGAGGAAAAAAGATGTTTGATAAGGAAAAAATGACCCAAATTAAAGAAGGTGCCCAGGCCTTTGAAGCTAAAACTCAAAAATCATTGGAAAAAAGACCAGAAAGACAAGAAAAATTCTATACAGGTTCTGGAGATGAAGTAAAAAGATTATATACACCTGGTGACCTCGAAGAAATCGATTATAATGCAGACTTAGGATTACCTGGACAATATCCCTATACCCGTGGTGCTCAGCCTACAATGTATAGAGGAAGACTTTGGACAATGAGGATGTATGCCGGGTTTGCTACAGCTGAAGAATCAAACAAGAGATATAAATACCTTATAGAGCAAGGGTCTATGGGACTATCCGTTGCATTTGATCTACCGACACAGATTGGATATGATTCAGATCACTCACTATCAGAAGGTGAAGTTGGTAAAGTAGGAGTTGCTATTGATTCACTAGCCGACATGGAAATTTTGTTTGATGGAATCCCACTTGATAAAGTAAGTACCTCAATGACTATAAATGCACCTGCTTCAGTATTATTGGCTATGTATATAGCAGTTGGTGAAAAACAAGGTGTCAGTGCAGATAAATTAAGAGGAACAATCCAAAATGATATATTAAAAGAATATATAGCCCGTGGAACCTACATATTCCCAACAGAGCCGTCAATGAGACTTATAACCAATATATTTGAATATTGTTCAAAGGAAGTTCCTAAATGGAATACAATAAGTATTTCAGGATACCATATCAGAGAAGCTGGTTCTACAGCGGCTCAAGAAGTAGGATTTACCCTTGCAGACGGTATAGCTTACGTTGATGCAGCTATAAAAGCAGGACTTGATGTAGACTCATTTGCACCTAGACTTTCATTCTTCTTTAATGCCCATAATGACTTATTAGAAGAAGTTGCGAAGTTTAGAGCTGCAAGAAGATTATGGGCTAAGATTATGAAGGAAAGATTTGGAGCTAAAGATCCAAGGTCTATGAGACTTAAGTTCCATACACAAACAGGTGGTTCTACCCTTACTGCACAGCAGCCAGAAAACAATATAGTTCGTGTTGCTATTCAAACACTTGCAGCAGTACTTGGAGGAACACAATCACTACATACTAACTCCAAGGATGAGGCATTGGCACTTCCAACTGAAGATTCAGTAAGAGTTGCCCTTAGAACTCAGCAGGTAGTAGCATATGAAAGTGGTGTTACAAACACTGTTGATCCATTAGCCGGTTCATACTACATTGAAGCTAAAACTAAAGAAATCGAAGATAGAGCTATGGAATATATTAAAAAGATTGACGAAATTGGTGGAGCTCCAAGAGCTATAGATATGGGATATATCCAACAGGAAATAATGGATGCAGCTTATCAATATCAAAAAGAAGTTGAATCCGATGAGAGAATAGTTGTTGGTATGAATAAGTTCCAAATCGAAGAAGAAGCTCCTAAGGGACTTCTTAGAGTTGACCCATCAGTTGGAGAACTTCAAAAGAATAAGCTTGCTAAGCTAAGAGATGAAAGAGATAACGAAGTTGTAAGCGAAAAACTAAATGCCTTAAGAAAAGCATGTGAAGGCAATGACAACCTAATGCCATTCATATTAGATGCAGTTAGAGTATACGCTACTCTAGGAGAAATTTGTGGAGTAATGAGGGAAGTATTTGGAGAATATCAGCAATCCGTTAATTTATAAAAAAATTAATTATGGTAAGTAGAATGGTTACCGTTTATCGGTTGACAGTTAACGGGTCTAAGGTGTACCTGTTATACATTTTAGCTGGAAACCTTCAACCGTAAACTGAAAACCTAATAAGGATAAGGAGGAAATTTAAATGGATAGACCTATTAGAGTTTTAGTCGCTAAGCCAGGTTTAGATGGTCATGATAGAGGGGCTAAAGTTATAGCTAGAGCATTAAGGGATGCAGGTATGGAGGTTATTTATACAGGGCTTAGGCAAACTCCTGAGCAGATAGTAAGTGCAGCCGTTCAAGAAGACGTTGATGTTGTGGCTATGAGCATACTATCAGGAGCTCACAATACTCTGCTTCCAAAGGTTGTAGACTTATTAAAGGCTGAAGGCGTAGATGATATGCTAGTAGTTGGTGGTGGGGTAATTCCAGATGAAGATATTCCATTCTTAAAAGAAAAGGGTGTAGCAGAAGTATTTACTCCAGGTACACCTACACAAGTAACAATAGACTACATTAAAGAAAATATAATGAAGTAGAGATAGACCGATAGCTGGTGATGAAAAAGTTCTATTGTCAGCTTCAATACAGCTTAAAGCTTTATCTTGAAAGTCCAAAAAATAACAAAGAGATTTATAAGAACTCTAGAATATGCAGCTTGCAATTTAGAACTAAAAAAATCACTTTTTCATTTTGCTGAGAAATAGGTGGTGTTAATTAAATGGAACTCGCTGAAAGATTGCTAAGTGGAGATAAGAGAGCAGCAGCAAGACTTATAACCTTAGTAGAAAATAAAGACCCAAAGGCATTTGAAATTCTTAAAAAGATATATCATAAATCTGGAAATGCCTATGTTATAGGTATAACTGGACCACCGGGTGCAGGAAAGAGTACACTCACTGATAAGCTGGTTAAGGCTCTTAGAAAAAAGGATAAAAAGATAGGTATTATTGCTGTTGATCCTACAAGCCCCTTTACAGGCGGTTCAATACTTGGAGACAGAGTTAGAATGACTGATCTTGCCTTGGATCGTAGTGTTTTTATCAGGAGCATGGGAGCTAGAGGCCACCTTGGAGGTTTATCTGAGTCTACTCAGGCTGCTGTTAAGATACTTGACCTCTATGGCTGCGACTACATATTTATTGAAACCGTTGGAGTAGGGCAATCGGAAGTAGATATAGTTAAGACCTGTGATACTACTGTTATGGTTATGGTTCCAGGACTTGGTGATGATATACAGGCAATTAAAGCCGGTATCATGGAAATAGGAGATGTATTCGCTGTAAACAAAGCCGATAGAGACGGAGCCAAAAGAACAGCTAGGGAGATTAATATGATGCTTGACTTCAATAAAGCAGATTGGCGGCCGCCTGTTGAACTGGTTATAGCAGTAGACAATAAAGGTGTTGCAGAGCTGTTAGAGCATATAGAAAAGCATAGAGTTTATATCGAAGATACTGGAGAAAAAGAAAAAAGAAGAATTCAGAATTGTAAAACAGAAATAGTCGACTTAGTTCAACAAAGGCTTATGAACATAATGCTTGATAAATCTAATAAAGAAGAGCTCATTAATGAGCTGTCCAGTAAGGTTGCATCTAGAAAAGCCGATCCATACTCAGCTTGTGAGTTGGTTTTTGAAAACTTAAAAGTAGATTTATAAAGAATGATAATATTGCCCGTGGCAGTTGACAAAGGCAGTTGACCAAGAAAGGGTAAAAGGATTTGAATATAAAATTAAGCCCATTAAAAGGAGGAACTAAAATGAAGGTTTTAAAGTTAGACCATATTGGTATTGCTGTAAAAAATTTAGATGAGACTTTAAAGTTTTATACCGAGGCTTTAGGATTAGAGCTGCACGGGACAGAAACAGTAGAAGAACAAAAGGTTAAAGTAGCATTCTTACCAATAGGAGATACAGAGGTTGAGCTTCTTGAATCAACTTCACCCGATGGACCTGTGGCTAAATTTATAGACAAGAGGGGCGAAGGAATACAACACCTAGCATTTAAAGTTGAAAATATCGAAGAAGCAATTGAGCACATGAAGGAAAAGGGTTTCAGAATGATAGATAAAAAGCCAAGATATGGTGCTGGTGGAGCTAAAATAGCATTCATACACCCAAAGAGCTCTCATGGTGTTCTAGTTGAACTTAGCGAAAGAGAATAGGCACGTAAGTTTCCATAGAGATAACATAGATAATATATCTAGTAGGAGGTAATAGAACATGTCTAATAACAAATTAGAAGAACTGCGTAAACGCCGCCAAGAAGTACTAAAGGGCGGAGGAGCAAAGAGGATTGAAAAACAA
>JANQEZ010000136.1 GCA_028278115.1 Clostridia bacterium | reverse complement strand
GTAATACAATAGCATTCGGTATACTCAGTATACCTATAACAGTATTTTGGGTTGTGGGAATTACTAATACCGTTAATCTAATTGATGGATTGGACGGATTAGCAGCAGGAATATCGGCAATTGCCGCATTAACCCTTGCCTACGTTGCATATGCTAATCCAGAGCTCTATAATAGCAAGCAAACGGTTATGTTAACCCTTGCCTTAGCTGGCAGTTGTATAGGATTTTTACCATACAACTTTAATCCAGCTAAAATTTTCATGGGAGATACGGGAGCACTGTTTCTTGGCTTTATGCTAGCTGCTGTATCCATAAATGGATTTATCAAGGGAGCTACTGCCTTGGCTATGGTTGTTCCAGTATTAGCATTAGGATTCCCAATATTTGATACTACATTTGCTATACTAAGAAGAGCAGTTAGTGGGAGGCCTATTATGGAAGCTGATAAAGGACACCTTCACCACAGACTACTCTCCATAGGGCTGGGTCAAAAAAGAGCTGTTTTAATCCTCTATGCAATAAGCTCCTTACTTGGAGGAAGTGCTGCATTCCTACTAAAACAAAAATACGTAGATAGTGCCATCATGCTGGTGATAACAGTTGCAATTGTAGCTGTACCCATCAACCAAACATGGATGCAAAATCAAAAAACCTCAAATAATAAAGAATAAAAGTAAAAAGTCAGGAATAACCTGACTTTTATTGTGGAATTAACAATAAAAAACCGTTACATGCTTATAGGTCAATTCTATTATGTCAGTTACACGTTACAAACTATGATGTCATATCTTATAAGGTCCGTTACAAAGGATTTAGAAGATTCAAACACTAAAAGACATAAAATTAATGCCTTAAATGCAACGCTGTAACGGTTCAAAGAGACTGACCTTAAAGACTGAAACTGAACAATACGGAGACTTAAAAGAACGTAACGACCTCTAAAAAGTCACGACCCCAACCCCGAGTGCCCAGTACCTAGAGCCCAGTAAGTCCCTAGCGCCTAAACGCTCAAAAGCTACGCCCAAATCCGAGCAGCGAATGGCGAACAGCGAAAATAACATCAAAGGAGGAAAATACCATGAAAAACAAAGCCCCCTTAAAAATCATGTCCATCTTTGGGACAAGACCAGAGGCAATAAAGATGGCTCCAGTGGTAAAAAAATTAGAGGAGACTGAGGGTATAGAGTCCATCGTCTGCGTTACAGCACAGCATAGAGAAATGCTTGATCAAGTCTTAGATTTATTTGAAATCTCACCAAAATACGATTTAAACATAATGAAATCAGGTCAAACCTTAAATGAAATAACAAGTAGAGCCTTAATAGGACTTCAAAAAGTTTTATCAGATGAAAGGCCCCATATGGTTTTAGTACATGGTGATACCACAACAACCTTCGTAGGGGCCTTGGCGGCCTTCTATGAAAAAATTAAAGTAGGACACGTAGAGGCTGGGCTTAGAAGTGGAAACATGTATTCACCATATCCAGAGGAAATGAATAGAAGCCTCACGGGAACTTTGTCAAACCTCCACTTTGCACCTACAAAGGGAAATGAAGAAAATCTCCTTAGAGAAGGTATGAATAAGGAAAATATAATAAGAACAGGTAATACAGTTATTGATGCTCTGCTTGAAGTAGTTAAGCCAGATTATAAATTTGAAATTGATATTTTAAATGAAATTGATTATAAAAATAAAAAGGTTATACTCCTTACAGCCCATAGAAGAGAAAATCTCGGGAGTCCAATGGAAAACATCTTTACTGCTATTAAGGAAGTAGTTACTAAAAATGAAGGTGTAGAGGTGGTATTCCCCCTTCATCTAAATCCTAAAGTTAGAGCAATAGCATATAGAATATTAGAGGATGTTCCAAGGGTACACATGATAGAGCCTTTAGATTATGAGCCCTTTGCTAATTTGCAGAGCAGAGCATATATGATACTAACTGACTCAGGAGGTATTCAAGAAGAAGCACCAGCCCTTGGAAAACCTGTATTGGTCTTAAGAACAGAAACAGAAAGACCAGAAGCCGTTGAAGCAGGAACGGCAAAAATTGCAGGTATAGAAAAGGAAAAAATATTTAAGCTAACAGATGAGCTGATAAATAATAAAGAAGAATACAATAAAATGGCAAATGCAGTCAACCCCTACGGTGACGGTAAAGCCAGTGAAAGAATAGTTACAGCGATAAAGGAATACTTTGGAGAGGAGTAGAGATAGGTTGCATGCTTAAGAGTCATTTCTAACGGGTTCGTTGCACGTTACAATCTATGAGGTCGGAACTCAAAAGGTCCGTTACAAGAGATTTAAAAGACCTAAAAGAAATACTCAAACAAGTAACGCTGTACCGGTCCTAGAAGTTATACCCTAAAGGCCGTAATCGACCAATACGGAATCATAAAAGAGCGTAACGCCACCTATTAGTTTCGACCCAAGCCGAGTAGCGAGCAGCGAATAGCGAAATGCGATTGTAACGCTGTAAAAGTCCTAGAAGTTATACTCTAAAGGTCGTAATCGACCAATACGGAATCATAAAAGAATGTAACGCCACCTATTAGTTTCGACCCAAGCCGAGTAGCGAGCAGCGAATAGCGAAATACGATTGTAACGCTGTAATAGTCCTAGAAGTTATACCCTAAAGGTCGTAAGCGACTAATACGGAATTATAAAAGGTAGAGATAGGTTACATGCTTATGGGTCACTTCTAACGAGTCCGCTTAAGGTTACAATCCATGAGGTCGGAACTCAAAAGGTCAGTTACAAAGTGCTTAAAATACCTAAAAGAAAAAAGAGCTTCATCCAAAATATGTAAAGGGGGACCAAAATCATATTTGAATCAGCTCTTTTTTCTATTAATTATATTATTGACTATATTTTATAAATTATACATAAAAAATAATTAAGATTTTCACAAAGTCAATGTCTACATATTCATGAAAAAATATCTAAATTACATATTTAACTAAAATATCTGTGTTTTTATAAAATTTCACCTTCAAATCAGAATGAAATTCCAAAATTATGAAATGAAAAACAAAATAGTGATACAAAAATAAGAAGGATAATAGATAAGCGTGTCGAATTAGTGATGGATAGTACAATTATATATAAAATGTTGATTGTATTATAATCGTAATTTGAAAAAAAATTAACAAAGATGCATAAAAAAAATTTATTATACTTGTCTAAATATTCAATGTATTATAAAATTTTATATGAGTATTTCTTAGGAGATAATAATTACTATGAAAAAAGGCAAATATAAAATGTATGAAAATTTAATATTTGTAACCCAAATTGGACTGATGATGGCCCTGCCCATTATAATATCAGTATACATTGGGAGCTATATAGATAGAAGACTAAATACAGGAAGCTTGTTCTTATTGATATTTATAGTAATTGGAGTTGCTTCTTCATTTTTAAATTTATATAAAATAACAATAAAGAGAATAGATAGAAGGAAGTGACAAATTTGAATAAGACATATAATTTGCAGCTTGGTATAATAAAAAAAGTACTAATTGTAGATTGTATACTGATAGTGATATCCTTCTTTGTAGCTAAAAATCCTATGCCGTGGATTTTGGGATATATATTTGGTGGATTAATTGGGATTTTAAACTTCATGCATCTTGGGAGAACTATAGAAACAGCAGTGTCTATGCATCCCAAAAATGCACAAGCATACGCATCATCTAAGTATTTTATAAGATATTTTATTAGTGCAGTGGTTATCGTAATTTCATTAAAAGCTGACTACATACATATATTAGGGACAATAATTGGACTGCTTTTAGTGAAATTTGTAATAATGTCA